>CAUQIP010000004.1:0-88938 GCA_963518235.1 uncultured Streptococcus sp.
TCCTGTGCTATACTTTTTTAGATTTGGCGTTAAAACTGTTTCCTCAGTCCTAGCGCCTTTTCTTTTTTGATTATAAAGACTTTCTGCCCACTTTAAACAACTAACAAAAGTTATAAGTAGACTATATTTTAAAATTCAAAATCTAACAACCATTTCGATTAGTTAAATCTTTCAATCTTTCCTCTCCAGATCTAAGCATCTCTTTCTCCACTTGATTCCATTCTCCAAATAGTAAATCATGAAGAACGGTTGCTGCTGAAGTTGTATTTTCTTTTGAATCATATACACAACTTCTATCTCGTTGGTAAATTTGAATTCTTTCAAAGATAGCTAGTTCTTCCAATTCCCGTGTATTATCAACTAGATGATTTACAATGAAATCATGATGTTCTTTTGGAGTTGCGCGTGCTTGAGTTGGATTGATAGAGTACAGTTCTTCATACCGGATAAGGGTACTCAGATAAGACAGCTCAGGCTTTGTCGCAATTAAGTCTAATTGTACTTCATATCCCTTATCTTTCAATAGTTGTGCTGTTTTCTTTGGAACATCAACTGTTCGTAAAGTTCCCTCTATCAAAAGATTGTATCCCAAATGACTCAATTCGGTTACTAAAGACTCTACCATTTTCCCTGCAAAATCTTTGGTGTATTCTACACTATCTTTGCCATATTCTTGCTGCAGTTCTAAATAGTGTGGATGCTGAGAGCGAAAACTATCGCCATCTATGATAACAATATTTCCTTGAAATTCTTTCTGTTTAATACGATGAATTGTAGTCTTGCCAGCACCACTTTGCCCTCCAAGCAAAATCGCTATAGGTTGTTTACTGGACTTTTTTCCTCTTGTCAGTGAACGAAGATTCCGTGCTAGAGCATGTTTGAATTCACTGTCAGTATAATCTTGGATTTCCATTAGGCTACCATCCGTTTTTCAGATATCTCTAACATACGTTCAATTCCATCCAAATAGCCGCTATATCTCTCTATTTCATCAAAAGTTTCTACTAAATAGATATTCGTATGAATCAAGTCAGATAGATCATCACTCATTAAAATCCAAGGATTAGATTCATCATCAATGCTAATTCCCTGACTATCTTGATAACGATAGAGTCGAGATAGTAGATTAGCACCTCTTTCTTTCACAATTTCAATTTTTAAAGTCAATTCATAATCTTCAACAGGATTCAGCATTTTATCTTCTCCTACAATATCGACATAAGATACATTAAACTTCTGACAAATGATGTCTATTAATTCGGTAGAGACTGAACTCGTTCCATTTTCATAACGACTCAAACTATTTCGTGAAATACCTACAATCCGTGCAAATTCGGGTTGTGTTAAGTCATGTGTTTTACGTAAGGATTTTATGTTCTTTCCAATCATGGCAAACTCCTTTATTTTTATAATTCAATTATAGCATAAAAAAGCATAACGCACCAATTTTGGTGCGTTGATTCTTGTTTTTCTAGCCTAAACTTTACTTCTAAAAAAGCCACCTTAAGGAATAATTCCTTTTTCGGTGGCTTTTCAAAATACTATATAAAATACTCTTGTTTAATTTTTGTAAGAAGATTGTTAGCAACCGAAGTTACACCAACATGCATCAGTTCAGGATCAGAATAATCTAGATTACGAGCATAGCCTTCTGCAACAGTCTGAGCAATACGCTCATCCAATTTATAATTAGAGGCTTTTAATAGTGCTTGAAATAATTCTGAACTATATAGTTTAATATTATTTTCCAATGATACTACTGCCATTTTTGTAACTCCTCTCCTGTTTTTGATTGATAAACCTTCTCTATTTTTATTATATCACAAAAAGATTGGTTGTGAATGGATAATTGTTTAAAAGAATAGGGTTTTCTAAACTCAGCAAGCATTTCTTCTTTTGTAATTTCATTCTGACGAAAACGAGCTAAAGCTTGGGTTGGATTGTCATCAGTCTGAACACCATAGATAAAATCAAAATGGTGTTGTAATTCATCTGGATTTTCCCGATTTTGAACGACAAATTCCGCAAAATCTAAATCTGACTCTGACTTTTTATGTTTTGCAAAATAGTGACAATGATAGTCAGGGTTCTTAAAAATTTCTATAAAATTTGAAATACGAAATTCTACTATAATTCCTACTTCTTCTTCTGAGTCAAAAATATTATTATTAGAAGTGCTTCGATTTAATACTTCAACTTGCTTGTTAATAAATTTTCTAGCTTGTTCAAAGTCAGGTGTGATATAGAAACCAGGTCCAAAGTCTAGCTCACTTCCTAAATTAAATTTAACATCGATTCCTTTTTTTAAGGATTCTAAATGTCTCAATAATGTAGCATGAAACCACTGCGTCTGACCTAGTTGCTTTTCCTGCTTGGTAGTCAACTCCAAAATATTTACTTCCTTCTCTAGTCTATACTAAAAGTATAACACAAGACTTTATGCAAGTAAAAGAAAATTTTATAAAACCATTTATTTCATTCCATTTTTCCTAAACCTCTCTAAATTCTTCTCCAATTGTTCCTTATGAAGTTGATTTTTAGCTTCTTTTAATGTGTCGTCCAAAGTTTCTTCCCTATAAGTTGCTTCTGTTTTTAGTTGTTCTGATTCTTGATTTGGAGTGAAAATGATATCTAACAATCGGTCTATTTTTTCAATATCTTGGACAGACATATCAGATAGTCGATGAATTAGCTTCTTAAATACATCACTATTGTCTTGGTTTTTCTTAAAAAATGTTGTAAACATCTATAGCCTCTCAAAAAAAGCAGCCTATCAGGACTGCTTAGTGTAATTCGGAAATCGCATCATAAATGGACTGCAATTTCTTATTGTCTTTATTCTTTGTGTCAATCAAAGTATGTAGCTCTTCAATTTTCTTTTGACTACTTTCAATATCACTATTGTTATCCGCAATCAGTCTTTTAAGATGTTGCTGATAACTTGTAGTGATATCGGTCTCTTTTCCTGTTCTAACCTCTGTAACTTTGGGTTTAGAACTAGGATTTGATTCCGTCACAGGTGCTTGTTTTCGCTTTTGAAAAGCTGCTTCATAATTTACATCATTACCTCCTTGATGATTTCCAAATAAGGCCGCAATTTTATCTGGATCTTCTTGATTTTCTGATTTACTTTCTAATGGTTGATTAAAATTCCAATCTTTTGTCATTCACTCATTTCATCCTTTCTAAATTCAGAATCATCGAATTGTCTTTCTTTACCAAAGGCATGGTCAAGAGCTTCTTCAAAACTCATGTGACTAATACTTTGACGCCTTTTGAACGTCGCAAACATCGCTGTCTCCAGTTGTTCTTTGTAAGCAGCTAGTTTTTCTGACTCTCTTGCTACCTTACTTTCTTGCCTAGTGACCTTTTCTTCTAAGCGTTCAATAATGGTCATATACGATCCTCCTTCATTCTAATATTAGCTAAAACATCTTGATTTTGTTATCACAATTCTAAACATTGATAGGTTTGCCTTACTGGTTGATTCCTCAATGAATCTTTTGCATTCTCGATCATCAATTGTAAATCTGATTTCTTTTCGCGAAGAATATCGTTCCAGTCTATTTTTTCTTTCCCATATTCATTATCAGGTAAATCCAGTAAAACAGGAAATCCTGATTGAGATAACTTATCAGAAAAATCTTTTCCAGCATCATCACAATCTACCGCAAGTGTCAATAAATCAGGATGATTATCAAAATAGCTGGTGGTATCACGAATTGTATTGATTAGAGGCAATAATTTTGAAGGTATTACTGTATCTAAAAATTCCAATTTCTGATTTTCTTCAGCTATCAGTCGTAAAGTTTGATAAGCGACAACAGACCTTTTTAATCCCTCCATAGATACCAAGCGAACATCTGATAGACTTTGTTTGTGCAGCTCGTAATAGCTCATCAAGTCGATGAACGATTCACAAAAGACCAGTCTATTTGGTTTACCAATGTCAAAGGATATTCCAACATGTCCATGGCTTCCTTTTAGAATCGTTTTTAACCTCTCTCTAGGAAGAGAGTGATTCTTATATATCCCTTGTATGCTTGCTGCCTGCAGTTTGTGACGATGATCAAAGCTTTTAAAAACAATAACAGGTTCAACAGTTTCATTTGTTTTCCAACTAGCTTGTGCTATCAAACCTTGTTGAATCATCTTTTGTATGATTTCTTCTGAGATTCCTCTACATTCTGTTAAGTAATATCTGGCCAGACTACAGTTTGAATCTTCTATTCTCTTTAAAGGATAATTAAATGGTCTCTCTCTATTTTCTTGAACAGCTTCTTTTTGAAAAGGTTCTTCAGAAAGAAAAGCTAGAGTTTCTTTAAAGGAAATTCCCTTAACAAGTCGAACAAAATCAATGACATCACCTTGAATATCTCTTGAAAACCATTTAAAAGTATTGGTATTCGAAAAAATCCGGAATGAATCGTGTTCAGGATGTTCATAGACACTGCTAGAAACTTGTTTAAAGGAGATACCTAAACGACTTGCTACATCAAGAATTGAAATTTGCTTACATTCTTCTATTTCCATGCAATATCATCATTTTGTCGTAGTATTTGGCAATGATGGAACTGATGATGATTCTTCTAAAGTTTTGGGAGTTGCCTTATCTAGATCATCTAACCCAGATTTCCAAACCTGCACTTGATTGACCAATAACTTACCAGGTAGTTTAGAATAGGACAATTTAACCGTTCTGGTTTCTGTTTGATTAGTCTTTGATTGGTTGGCATTCTTTAAATCAGATACATAAGTTACATTATAAGAGACCATGGCAATGGCTTGATTCGTAGTCTGATTGACAAAGATATCAGCTTTTTCAAAATGATAATCCAAAATATAGTCCTTATACACTTGGTTCATGGCATCGTTTTGACTTGTCAATTCTTGAGAATAAGCTGATTCAGTCATATAAGGTTGAATACGTGTATTATTTTCTCCGAGCTTTTCTTTCGTATAGTACTGTGTCAAAAATTCTTTTACAGTATCCGATGACAAAATACTTGCCTTATCTTCTGCTTGTTTGTCTTCTACAAGTTTAGCTGCAGCCAATTCGATTTCTTTGCGACTTTGTTTAGCAGTAGAATGTTGACCAGCAGTATATCCCATCATGAGAATAAAGCTAGTTGCGGCTACTGCTCCAACACTAATTAAGGCTTTAGTTTTGACTTTATTTAACATCTTAGACCTTCTTTCTATAAAAACTAGGTCAAGAATAACAAAAAGGACTTGTAAGTTTTATCACAAGAAAAAGTATAGCCTCTAAAACTCAATTTCAAGAGAAAATTAAGAAAATCTTCCCACAATAAAACGCATAGTATCTGGTTTTTTCAATGCCTGACACTATGCGTTTTTTTCTTTTAAATACTTTTTGCCCAGTTTAACTTCTTAAGAAAGCCAAATGATATTCTCCATTCAATTTAACTGCTACTTTCTCGTGGATAGACTGATTTTTTAAAGAACAAATTTCTCCATATTTCCAACTTTCACGCTCCCCTGATAATCTAGTGACTGACTTCACTTGATTATCTAAGTTAGCAACTGTAGCACTAAGCTCTTCTTTTGGAATAATTTCTTCAGTAATTGTAAATGATTGTTCCCCTACCTTCAACTCTCTGGCTTCTTGCTCATTGATAGCAAATCCTCCTACTAAGCGAACATTAAATAAGTCAGAAACTTTTAGTAGTTCTTCTTTAGAAATATAATCAAGTAGTTTACATTTATAGAAAGTACTATCAATTTTTATGGCAAATTCTCTATTCTTAGTCTGATATAAGTCACCAATCTCCAACATATCATTCTTTATTTCATTATTGGAATCATCGTAAGATATTTTATAAGTATCATCATGATTGCTTACTTTGCTTTCAATATCTTCATATGAAATTAATTGATTAGTTACACCATAATGCTCTCCTTTATAATCAAATCGATTATAACTTGAGTCGAGAAATTTAACATCATACTTCTCATATGTACATCCAGCCAATCCAAGTAAACTTAAGAAAAAAATGACGGAAAGATAGATCTTTTTGAATTTCATAGTTCTCCTCCTAATTTTCTATAGTTAAATTATCAAAAATCAATAACGCCTCTCTCCAATACGTCTTTACAGACCTATTTTGGATATGAAGTAAAGTCAAAACAATTCCCAAACTTCCATCCAAAAATTTAACACTTCCTTCATTTCCATCATAATATATAATTAAACACCTTTTCTGCTCACAATTACTAAATTAGCGACAAACAATAATACAACATAAAAAATTAAAGCCAATAAATAGGTTGTGCTTCTAAAATTATTTTCTAAAATTATATTAACTGGTAAAATTACTGGAATCCAAAAAATATTAAGAAAAACTTTATTTGTTGCAAATAATATAAATAAACTTTCTACAACAGCAATAAGTAAATTGCCACCTTTCGCAATAAACAATGTCAATAGCATGTGGAAATGATTTAGCAATATTAGTAATAACCAACTAACTATTCCTACGTAAAAATAATATGAAAAGTGTTCTAACTCTATACCTACAACTACCCATAAAGGAATAGTAAGTAAAGATAATAGTAAATCTAACACAAAAATTTTCGCTCCCCATATACTGGCTGTATTTCTCGAGCCTTTAATATTCTGATAATTATTAGCATTGATTTCTTGTTCAGATACTAATAAAGTGATTATCGTAGTTATCATACAATAGCCTAACATGGGTAAAAAGATAATATTTTCCAATACAATTGTGTTATTTACAGATAATATGTAAATTGGAATTGTCAATAGTTGTATAGTAGACAAAATCAAAATAATGTATAGTTGATACGAACCTTTAAATTTAATCATTTCACTTTTTAGCAATTGGATCATTACTTAACCTCCAATTTAACATTAACAAAGAAACAATAAATAGAATCAATGATAGAAATACGGTAAATACTACCATTTTAACGTCTGTTACATGATTTGTTAAATCTAAATCTCCTGACGGTTTTATATACATAAGACTATAAGCAATTTTATAATGATATGTAAAAGGAAAGAAGAACCAAAAGCTACTTTGAGCGATAAAAGGTGCAACCAAAAAACAAATCAAGGAGTTAATAGATACTAAGATATAGGGGTTGATCCGTTTCGAAAATAGATACAAGAGTGGCAATACCCATATGGATGTTATCGAAATAAGTACTAAACAAATTAAGTCACCAATTATATTCAATGATATTAAGTCGCCATACAAAAAATTACTTGTAAATAATAATATAGCTAAAAACCATACGTTCGAAATGAGTAAATCTTTTAATTTTAAAAGTATCTTTACGATATATATTTTTATGCTATCATTTCGAAAGTATATATTCTGGAAGTTTCCTGCAGCTTCTTCTGCTTTATAATCATATAAAAATAACAATCCAATAAGCGTGTACAAAAAGACGGCTTCCCACCAATATATTGAAAAACTTTCTAGAATACTCGGTCCAACAAGTAATACAGCTATTAAAATCGACAATCCAGGAGCTATTATCAAGAATTTTTTGGATGTATTTTTTCGCTGTTTTAACCATTCTGATTTAAATATTTTTATCATATTGCGTCACCTCCATGAACAATTCTTATAAATAAAGATTCTAAATCATCACTTTGAACATTCGAACCATCGTAAAAAATTTGACCATCATGTAAAATAACAACTTTATCTGCCACTTTACTAACTTCATACAGTTGATGGCTAGATAAAAGAATTGTCATTCCTGATTTCTTTAAAGAAATCATTAAATTCAACAATTCCTTTATACCATCTGGATCCAATCCATTGGTAGGTTCATCTAAAATGAGCAAATCTGGACTAGTAATTATTGCCATACCTAATCCCAAACGTTGTTTCATACCTAAAGAAAAGCTCCCTGCTTTTTTCTTTCCCGTATTAGATAGCCCAATCAAGTTTAATACTTCATTAATTCGTTCGTCAGAAATGTCATATAACAATGCTCTTGTTTTTAAGTTATCATAAGCAGATAAGTTCATGTAGATAGCTGGAGTTTCAATAAGCGCTCCAATCTCATATATACCCGCATTTTTTTTCCCATTAAAAATAACCGTACCACTATCAGCATTTTCAAGACCAAAAATAATCTTCATAATTGTTGATTTTCCTGCACCATTAATACCTAATAATCCACAAATACTCCCCTCTTTTATTTCAAAAGAAATATTTTTCAGTACTTCTCTATCCTTATATGATTTTCTAAGTTTTTGAACTTGTATATTCATAACTATAATTCCTCCTTGTTTTATACTTGTATGTTATACTTTATTTTTCAAAATTTGTTCAGAATTTCCAATTTTACAAAATTAAAAAAATAGACAGTCCTCAATTTAGAAAACCATCTATTTTTATACATAACTATTATATGGAAGCTATCTAATATATCCTTACAGAATTATTTTTTAATAAGCAACGTCACTTGAGCGCCACCTCTATCTGGATTTGATAAAAACAATTCTCCTAAATGTCTAGTTGCAACTTGTTTAGCAAATGCTAACCCTAAACCATAGTGCTTATTATTCCTACCTTTATTCTCAGTATAAAATAACTTATCTGCATTTAATAAGGACTGTTCAGTAAAAGGCAGACCATTATTCCACACTACAAAATTAATATACTCTGTTTCCTCAATGATAGTAAGCGTAACTTTTTTTTCTCCAGAACTATATCTTGCTGCATTTGCTAAAATGTTAATTAATGCCCGATTTAAATTAAAGCGATTTCCCTTAAAAAATATTAATTTTGTAGTATTAATAATTTTGAAATCAACCTTTGCATTATTCATTACAGATTTCGCTTCTACTGACAGCTCACTTAAAAATTCGGATAAATGTATCTGTTCTCCATAATCTTTATCTTCAATTAGTAATCTTGAATAATCAATCATTGAACTAAAGTATCTTTCAAAAACTACTATACTGTTATTCATTGACTGAGTATATTCCTTCTGTTGAACAGTCAAGTTAGTTAATTCAAGCAACTCTAAATTTCCCTTTAGTACTGTTAAAGGAGTTTTTACATCATGAGCTAATGCACCAACTTGAAAAGATAAATCTTCCTTCTCCCTTCTCTCTGATTTGAGTAAATTAGTTAACTCGTCGTCCTTTTGATATAATACAGAAAGAATTTCATCGAACTCTTGTATTTGAGCAGGAATGTTTTTATCTTTAAATGTTAACTGCCCCATGTTTAAAGCTTTTTTTGTATAAGTAGAAAATTTTTTGAAAATTCTTTTATTAATCTTGTAAGTGACCAAATGAGTAAAATTGTTTCGAAAACGAAGAAAAATAAATAAGAAAATAGATTAAATGAAATGTGACGCAAATTCGGATTAACAAACTCAGGTATCATGGGTTGCCTGACAGTAAGTACAATCTCTGAATTAGCATAATACCCATAATACACTGCACTATTACTTACAGATTCATTTTTAGCAAAAACTTCTCGATAGGCAGGCAAATCCTTTTTTTGATAATTACCCTCTTCAATTGTACCTGTCTTGCGATTAAATACAACATAGTCAAATATAGAGTTATTCATTGCTTGAACTACATCACTTAAATTGCTGGTATCACTCACTGAAATTTCAATTTTAGAGCCGTATACATTTAATTGTCCTGTAAAAACAAGTAAATAAGTAAATACAAAAAATAAAAGTATACTCAGTAATGTACCTGTTACTAGTTCTAAAACAGTCCTTATTATGCGTCCTCTAATTGTACTATTCTTCTTAATCATGCCACTTATATCCCATACCTCTAACTGTTTTTATAGGATTAATTCCATAGGATGAGAATTTTAATCTTATTTGATAGATATACTCAGATATTGAACGAAAGAGGGTTTCAGCATCATCATAAACGTTTTCATATATATCTTGTACAGTAAAAATTTTTCTTGGATTGCTAGATAATAGCTCTATGATATCATATTCCCTACTTGTAAAAGCAAGACTATCTCCATTAATACAAACAATTTTTTCTTGTAAATAAATCGTTATTGGGGATAATTCTCGAACAATTTGATTACTTAATTCACCTTGTTTGTATCGTTCTTCTCGTTTGAGATTTGCAGCAACTTTGGCAATTAATTGATTGATGCTGAAAGGTTTTGTAATATAGTCATCTCCTCCTAAATTCAACCCTGATACTATATCATCTTCGGTATCTTTTGCACTAACAAAAATAATAGGAGATCTTACTTTATTTCTAATCTGCTTACAAATTTGCATACCATCTATATTAGGCATCATTACATCTAATAAAATCAAATCAAATCCTTTGAAATTATTAATATTGATTGGTACGGTGACTTCTTGATACGTCGTTACCTGATAGTTTTTCATCTCTAAAATAGTTCGCATCAGTTTCAAAATTTCAAAATCGTCATCTACAACTAATATCTTATACATTCTATCACCTCAAAATATTTTAGAGAACTATCTGCAAAGCTCCGTATTCTTGACAAAGAATAGTCTCAATACATCAATTTGTAATTGTTCTTTATTTTTTAAATTATATTTTTAAAAAATAGTACAAATCTATTTTACACTATCTTGAACAAAATTCGTAATATTTAATAATCTAATTTGAGTGCCGTCAATGTCATTACCTATACAGCAATTATCATACAATAATTTAATTACCTCATCTGGTTGATCTTTCAAATGATATTTCTCAATGATTAACCCAAGTGCTGCTGAAACCTTTGGTGTTGAAATGGATGTCCCATAAGCATAAGTATATTTCCCTTCAAGTGTCGGTACAATAACCCATTCTTTTTCAAATGTTTTATCATTTGCCCACTGTTCATATCCAACTGTTGCTAGTTTATGACTTCCTCCTCCTGTTGCATATATATCTATTACATTATTTCCTTTATTTGAAAAACTAGATACAAAATCGTTATCATTTACTGACCCTACTGTTACAACATTGTCTAATCCCGCAGGAATATCCATAACTTTTCCATCTATATGTGAATAATCCTTCCCCTTAAGTTCTCCAAGGTAATGTTTCAATGATTCTTGATTATTTAAATCTAGACCCTCATCACCTACTGAAGCAACAATTATTGAACCCTGACTATACGCATAATTGATTGCTCTCTGATAAATGTTAATTAATGCTGTTTGGTCATCTTCTATAGTTGAGTTTTTTAGCAAGTATTCACCCAAACTTAGATTAATAACATCAACATCATCTTTCGCTGCTTGAATAATTGCCTTTAATATCCACTGATCTTGTGCATTTCCTTTATCAAATACTCGATACATTCTAACTTTCATTCCAGGAGCAATACCTAAATAATTTCCGTTTGATGAAATCTGTCCAACCACAGAAGTTCCATGGCCTGTTTTATCTAATATATTTTGATTATCAATTAAGCCCGTTTCCAAATCCGCTGTAAAGTTCTTGACAGAAATAATATTTGAAGATACTTCTGGGTTATCGTAAGTAACACCTGAGTCTATCACACCAATAGTAGTTTCACCAGTAGATTTATGACTAAATTTTCTACCTGTACCAATACTCTTTTGCATATCCCATTGATAATCCCAAAAATTCATACTGTTAGTTGTAATTACACTTTCTCCATACAGATAAGTGACATTAGGCTTTACATTCATCATACCATCAATAACTATTTCTTTTATCGAATTATTATTTTCTTTCTTTATCTCTTCTTTACTTTTTCCAGTCGAAACAGTAATAAGATTTATTTCAGGAATAATATCGATAATTTGCATACCCTGTTTAATAAATTTTTGTTGGATAGTATCAACTGTTTCTGTCTCTTTCAGTAGTATATTATATTTAAAATCTGATCCAGCAGTCGCTTGAACTCCATGGACTGAAAAAAATAATGGAAATAATACTCCAACTGATAATAAGAACTTTTTATTCATATAATCCTCCTTAATGTTTTTGTTAGAGATTATATCAGAGAAAATTCAGATTTTATTCAGAGGAAAAATCATCTTTAGACTACTAGTGAAATTTAAATTTAAGAAAGAATCAATTTCTAAAATTTTTCATGTCCCAAAAAAACAGAATAAGTTTTGAACTTGTTCAGATTATTTTCCATTCCTTCTTCCACTTATATCCGACCCATCCTGCCAAGACAAGCAAAGCAAGATTAAAGAGGATAAAGAAATGTGACCATTTCTACTTTTCTTCTCAAAATAGGTTGAGTATTCCTCTCCTCCTCATCCTCAAAAAATAAAGAATCAGTCTCACTATATTTAGTATCACTAACTTCAGTCTCACTAGGGGCTGAATGTGAGACGGGGGCCGTTTCATTTTTATCCCGCCCTAGTCTTTTTTTAACACTAGGCCTGTTTGAATTAGCTACTGAGGTAGAAGATAACTCCCCCAAATAAATCTTATTAGCTAGTCTTCCTTTCTCACTTGAAGACTGTTGAACTTCATCAATTAAATCATATTCTTTAAGAATCTTTTTGATGGACAATAATTTTTACTTAGAACAACCTAACAGCTTCATCAGTTTAGAGTTAAAAAATACTAAATAGACTGCTCCTTCTTCATCTATCCAACCACGACTGAGAGATAATTCTAAACGATCTTTTAAAATAGAATAAGCCACCTTTACTTCTAGTTTCATATCCATATATTTCTCATCCTCAAAAAGAATTTTAGGTAATTTATAATACCGTTCTGAAGTTTGATATTGATTTGCGGTAATTCGTTTCATAGCGCTCCTCCAAGTTCTTTGAGTATTAAATCTCCACTTGATTCCAAGCGAACCAAGCCACTTTTTTCTAATTCAGCCATAATAGATATGGCCTCAACAATATCTATTCCCATTTCACGTACTAAAAATGAAATGACAATATAGCGTGATGATTGTAATTCTTTTGTCATTTTTCCTCCAGAAAATAAAAAAAGGAGAACAATATTCAACTGTTCTCCAAAATAATTTTATTAAAAAGAAAAACCCTGCCAAATTAATTTTTGGTAGGGTTTTTGGTAGGAAACTAAATTAATTTATCAGTTTCTAAAATGTGTTCACGATTCTAAAAGGCTGATACTATAGTATTCCGAATTCTAATTGGTATATGCCTCTTATTTAAGAGTAACTGAAGCTCCAGCTTCTTCCAATTTAGCTTTGATTTCTTCAGCTTCTGCAGTTGCAACGCCTTCTTTAACAAGTGCTGGTGCACCGTCAACAAGTTCTTTAGCTTCTTTAAGACCAAGACCTGTGATTTCACGTACAACTTTGATAACGCCAACTTTTTTGTCGCCTGCAGATGTCAATTCAACGTCGAATGAATCTTTAGCAGCACCAGCGTCAGCAGCACCAGCTGCAGCAACAGCTACAGGAGCAGCTGCAGTTACACCAAATTCTTCTTCGATAGCTTTTACAAGGTCGTTCAATTCAAGGATTGAAGCTTCTTTAATTTCAGCAATAATGTTTTCAATGTTCAATGCCATTGTTATTTCCTCCAAATATGTTTTAAATTTATAATAGATTTGTCGTAGCTAGGCTACGCTGCGTAGCTTAAGATTAAGCTGCGTCTTCTTTGTTGTCTGCAACCGCTTTGACTGCAAGAGCAACGTTGCGCACTGGCGCTTGAAGTACAGAAAGGAGCATAGAAAGAAGTCCTTCGCGGTTTGGAAGAGTTGCAAGTGCAAGAATCTCTTCTTTAGATGCGACAGCGCCTTCGATTGCACCACCTTTGATTTCAAGTGCTTCAGCGTTTTTAGAAAAGTCGTTCAAGATTTTCGCTGGTGCGATAACATCTTCGTTAGAAAATGCTACTGCAGATGGTCCAACAAATACTGATGCAAGTTCTTCAAGACCAGCTTTTTCAGCTGCACGACGCAAGATTGAGTTTTTAATAACTTTATACTCAACTTCGCTTCCACGAAGCTCACGACGAAGAACTGTATCTTGCTCAACTGTCAAACCACGAGCGTCAACAACGACGATAGATGCAGCAACTTTCATTTTTTCAGCTACTACGTCAACTAGTTCCGCTTTTTTAGCAATAATTGCTTCACTCATTAGTGTGTTCACCTCCGTAATTATTTTGCTTGGGGAATTTTTCCAAAAGAAAAACGCGCCCAAACCTAGACACGAAAGTACAATACGCTTCTTTTTACATGATACGTTTTGTCCTCGGTAGGATACTTATGAGTCGAGCTCCCCTACTGTCTTAGGCAGTTTTTTCAAACCGTATATAAGTATAGCATAGTCAAAAAAAGAATGCAAGATTTTTGCAAACTTTTTTTAAAATTTTTCGTGATTTTTCTTTTAAAGTTCTACTGTCAGGACTTGGCCTTGCTTAACAACCTGTTCTCCAGCGATATAAACATCATCTACATCACTGGATTTAACTGCATAAACCAGGTGAGAAAGCATATTTTCTTGGGGTTGGAGATGGATTTTCCCTTGTGGTTGAATGACCAGAAAATCTGCTTGCTTGCCAACTTCAAGACTCCCAATCTGTTCTTCCATTCTAAGAACCTTAGCTCCTTCGATTGTCAGAGCCTTGAGAGCTGTTTCGATAGGAAATTGGCTGGCATCTCCACTTTTCATCTTCTGAAGAAGGGCTGCAGTCCGTCCTTCCTCAAACATATCTAGATTGTTATTGGAAGCAACTGAGTCAGTCGCAATACCAACCGCTACTCCTGCTTTTTGGAGTTGGATGATTGGAGCAATTCCTGAGGCCAGTTTGAGGTTACTGATAGGATTGTGGGCAATAGCCACTTGAGAGGTTGCCAAACGTTCAATTTCTCGCTCGTTTAATTCGACCCCGTGAGCAAAGACAGAGGGATGTTCTAAGTAACCCAGTTCTTCTAGAAAAGCAAGAGGACGTTTACCGTACCGTTTCAGGATAATTCCTGACTCCTCCTTGGTCTCCGCTACATGAATATGAACAGGAATATTCAGCTCTTTTGCCATATCTAAACTTTCTGCCAGTAAGTCTCTACTACAGCTGTATGGAGAATGTGGGGCTACCATAACCTTGAAATTTGGATTTTCATATCCTATGATTATCTCGATAATAGCTCGTGTTCTGCTTATAGTTTCAGCAGTTGTCTCTGCCTCTGAAGAAAAGAGGGTAGGTGAGAAATAACAACGCATTTTGGAAGTTTTCACTGCCTGATAAATCCGTTCAATATCCACACCATTGGGATTATACATATCATTAAAGGTTGTTGTTCCTGACTGGAGCATCTCTGTCAGAGCTTCTTTGACCGCCTTGGTCGTCATGTCGGGAGTAAACTCAGCTTCTGCTGGCCAGATATAGTCATTGAGCCATTCATGAAGATTGCTATCATCTCGAATCCCTCTCAAACCTGTCATAGCAGAATGGGTGTGGCAATTGACCAAACCAGGCATGATCCAGGCTCCCTGATAGTCTATAATCTGATCAGCTTGCTCTAAAATCTCTGACTTATCTTGACCGACATAGACGATTTGAGAACCCTTAACAGCTAAGATTCCATCTAGATAGACATGGAAATCTTGGTCACAAGTCACGATATTTACATGCTGAAAGACTTTCATACTAGGCTCCTTTTCTAAAAGATAATTTATACTTCTCTTCAAACCACGTCAGCTTCACCTTGCCGTAGATATATGGTTACTGACTTCGTCAGTCTTATCTACAACCTCAAAACAGTGTTTTGAACAACCTGTGGCTAGCTTCCTAGTTTGCTCTTTGATTTTCATTGAATATTACAATGGATAATTTTTCTAGCTATTGTAACAAAAAAGTCACCCGAAGGCAACTTTTTTTGTCCATAAGATTTCAAAATAGAAAGGATTATTCAGAGCTGAAAGCTGCAGCTTGCTGCATTTGATAATACTTGCCCTTTCGAGCCATGAGTTCTTGATGATTGCCATACTCAACGATGTCACCATCAACCAAGACAAGAATTAAATCTGCATCCTGAATAGTTGACAAGCGGTGGGCGATGATAAAACTTGTACGTCCCTTCATGAGCTTAGCAAAGGCATCCTGAACCAATACTTCTGTCCGTGTATCGATGGAAGAAGTCGCCTCGTCTAAGATGAGAATCTTTGGAATAGCCAGAAAGACTCGCGCGATGGTCAAGAGCTGAGCCTGACCGACAGAGAGAGATTCTCCAGCATTTTCCAACTTGGTATCGTAACCCTGCGGCAACTGTTGGATGAAAAAGTCGGCATTGGCTGCTTTGGCAGCAGTAATCACCTGCTCCCGATTGGCATCAGGATTTCCAAAGGCAATATTGTCATGAATAGTCCCTTGCTTGAGCCAGGTTTCTTGTAGCACCATGCCAAACTGTTGTCGTAAAGAAGCACGACTATAATCATAAATGGAACGACCATCCAGCAAGATAGCTCCTGAGTTAATAGGATAAAAACGCATGAGGAGATTGATAAGTGTTGATTTTCCAGCACCAGTCGGACCAACAATAGCCACCTTGCTACCAGCTGGAATATCAATTGATAAATCATTTATCAAAATTTTTTCAGGATTGTAGCCAAAAGAAACATGTTTAAAGGAAATTGCTCCCTTAACTTGGTCACTGGTCAAGACTTCCTTACCACTTTTAGCCACCTCAGGACTTTCTAAGACAACATAGACACGTTCTGCACAAGCCAAGGCACTTTGCAATTCGGCTAGAACTGAGGAAATATCGTTAAAGGGCTTGGTATACTGCTGAACATAGTTCAAAAAAGTCACCAAACGACCAATAGTCAAGGTGGAACCCATCATGATACGATAAGCTCCCACTCCAGCTAGAAGGGCATAAATGAGCGCATTGACAAAGCGAGTCGAAGGATTGACCGTTGAAGAATAAAAGATGGCTGACTGAGAATAGCCTGCATAGTTGTCATTAGCTTCATGCAGTCTTTGGATAAACTCTCCTTGAGCATTAAAAGATTGAATAATAGTCTGCTGGCTCAACGATTCTTCAATCAACTGGGTCTGAATTCCCCTTGTCTCTGTTTGCTTCTGAAAGAGATGGTAAGAGCGTTTGGCAATAAAGCGTGAAATCACCATAGACAGTGGCGTTAACAACAAGACCAAAAGAGTCATGAGGAGATGAATTTGAAGCATGGCTAGAATACTAACCAATATCATTAAGACGCCAATAAAAAATTGGTTAAAAATCATGGTCAAACCAGCTGCCAACTGTTCTATGTCCGTGGTCACCCGACTGACCATTTCTCCACTTCCTTGTCGATCCACAAAGGCAATCGGTAAACGATGGAATTTATGAATTATTCGCTCTCGCAAGTCCCTAGTATAAGAGAAGATTAGACGATTATAAAAGAGAGGATTGACCCACTGCACAAGAGTATTTCCTATGACCACCAAAATCATCTGAATGAAAATTTGCCAAAAAACTGGTGAAGAGCCAGTCACTAGGACTTGGTCAATAACCTGCCCAATCAAGATAGGTAGGTAAATCGATAAACTAACTTGGGCAATCGTTCCTAGAAAGGCTAGAAAAAGGAGGAAGGGATGACTTGCTAAATCTTTGGCCAAACGTTTGAGCGTCTGATTTGCAGTTTGTCGTCTCATGCTAGTCCTCCTTTCCATGTTGGGATGCATTGATTTCGCGATAGACTTGACTCGATTTCATCAAGTCCTCGTGCTTGCCGATAGCTAAGAGCTCACCTTTTTCCAAGAGAAGAATCTGGTCAGCCATCTGCAAAGTCGAGGTTCGTTGAGAAATCAAGATTAAGCTCGTGTTTGGCAAATTTTCTCGGATAGCTTTCAAGAGCTTGGACTCCGTAATGGTATCCAACGCGGAGGTAGCATCATCTAGGATAAGGAACGGAGCTTGGCGCAAGACTGCACGTGCGATAGACAGCCTTTGTTTTTGTCCACCTGAGAAATTTCGACCTCCTGCCTCAACTAGGGCATCCAAGAGTCCTTCCTTTTCACTAACAAAATCCTTAGCTTGCGCAATTTCCAAGGCCTGCCAAAGTTCTTGGTCCGTTACTTCTTGATTGAAACCTAGAGTCAGGTTGGAACGAATGGTTCCTTTAAAGAGCTCGACTTTTTGAGGCACATAGGCAATCCAAGACCGCCACTGCTCTAAATTACGAGGACTACGTCCATCTCGATAAGGGTAAATGCTCCCCTTGTCTGCTGGATAAAGTCCAAGGATGAGTTGCACCAAACTTGATTTACCGGAACCTGTTCCCCCAATAATACCAAGGATTTGCCCTTGAGTCATATCAAAGGAAATATCTCTCAGAGAAGGCTGAGCCGCATCAGGATAGGTAAAGGTCAGTTCTTGAACTTGTAAAACCTGATTACTGATAGCTTGCTTTTGTTCTAATTTTGAATGAATATCTTCTGGAGCCTCAGCAAAAACTTCCTCGATTCGCTTGGCAGAGATATAGGACTGGTTGAGAGAATTTATCAGCATGGCTAGCTTGACCAATTCCACCAAAATCTGTAGGAGATAGTTGATGAGGGCAATAAGAGCACCTTGACTGAGTAAGCCTCCTTGTATAGAAATATAGCCCTGCCAGATGATAACGAGGAGAGTTCCATTAACAATCAGATAGGTCAGAGGGGTTAATAAACTAGACCAGAAACCTGTCTTTTCTTGTAAACTGGCATAGACTTGGTTAAGGGTTTGAAAAATCTGTAACTCTCGTTTTTCTTGACCAAAAGCACGAATAACTCGCATCCCTTGTAATTGCTGGCGCGTTTCTTGAACCAGTTGATCCGTTTTTTTTCTCAGACTACTGTAGAGAGGGTTGACCAGTCGAGAGAGCCCTACGATGACAATGGTCAAAATGACAACCATAACCAAAAACCAGAAAGTCAGCTCAGATGAGATGCGATAGGCCATAAAGATAGCCCCAAAAACGATAATAGGCGCTCTCAAAAAGAGACGCAGGAATTGATTGATACCAGTCTGAATCTGGTAGGTATCCGAAGTCAAGCGAGTCACCAAGCTAGAAGTGGTCAGACGGTCTCTATTGTCCTTGGGCAATGAAAGAATATGACGATAAAGATCGTTTGTCAATTCTTTGGCAAATCCTACCGCTGCCTTGGCTGAGTAAAACTGAGCTACCAAGGCCACCACAACGCCAATCACTGCAAAGATAAGGAGCAGACCAATCTGCATCCAGAGATGTCCTTGATTTCTCTGAGGCAAGGACTGGTCAACAATCCCAGCAATCACCATGGGAACCAAAAGCTCAAAAACAGCTTCTAACAGCTTGAACAAGGGGGCTAAAATTGATTCCTTGATGTAGGGTTTGAAGTAAGATAATAGGTGTTTCATAAATCCCTTCTATTAGTATTCTAGAAATGAAGAAAGTGGGAAGCGCCCACCATCTCCGTTTTATTTGTTTAAGTAAGGCAATAAATAGCCATATCCTGCCTCTTCCATCTCATCCTTGACCACAAAGCGCAGAGAGGCAGAGTTGATACAGTAACGGAGACCACCTAACTCCCGAGGGCCATCTGTGAAAACATGCCCCAAGTGAGCATTACCTGACCGAGAACGAACCTCGATACGTTCCATTCCATGGCTCAAGTCCTTGTAATAATGAATCAATTCCTTGGAAATCGGACGGCTAAAACTTGGCCAACCACATCCTGAGGCAAACTTATCCTTGGCGAAAAAGAGTGGCTCACCAGTCGTGATGTCTACATAAATCCCTTCTTCAAAGGTTTGGTCATAGGCATTGGTAAATGGAGCCTCTGTAGCAGTTTCTTGGGTAACACGATAGGACTCTTCAGTTAAACTTTCCTTCAACACTTCTTGACTAGGCTTTTCATAGTTTGCTGCATCAATCAATGGCTTCTCAGCATCGGTCACATCGATATGACAATAACCAGAAGGATTTTTCTTAAGATAGTCTTGGTGGTAATCTTCAGCTAAAATATAGTGGCATAGTTTCTCCACCTCTACTGCGATCTTGCGACCCAGCATGCGCTCCTGCTCCTGCACCACAGTGTAGATAGCTGGCAAGTCTGCTTCATCTTGGTAATAAATTCCAGTTCGATATTGGCGACCACGGTCATTCCCTTGTTGATTGATGGATAAGGGATCGATGACTCGAAAATAATAGAGCAAAATCTCTCTGAGTGAGACTGCCTTCTCATCGTAAATTACTTGAACCGTTTCTGCATGGTCTGTTTCCTTGAGCAACTGGTAATTGGTTGTTTCGACTTGCCCATTAGCGTAGCCGACACTGGTTGCTAGCACTCCAGAAATGCGTGAAAAGTATTCCTCTAGGCCCCAAAAACAACCACCTGCTAGATATATTTCTGCCATCTTCGTTTCTCCTTTATCAAGTTTTTAACTCGAATTCTTTTCAAAAAAAGGATAGGAAACCCTCTGGTCGAGAGTTTCCCCATCCTATCATCTATTCTTTATTTTGCTTCTACACGGACACCTTGGGTATCAACCTTCAAGTCATGCAGTTTACCTTTGAAGGGTTGCTTTTCCAATTCTGCCTTAATCCTTGGCATCTTGTCATGAGAAGCCAATACCATAACTGTCGGCCCAGCACCAGAGAGGTAGGTTGCATAGGCACCATTTTCTTTGGCTACTTGCTTAATCGTCGCAAATTCTCTCACCAAGTCCTGACGATAGCGCTCGTGGAAGAGATCTCCCTCGATTGCTTGCCCAGCGGTCACCATGTCTCCTGCCAACAAGGCTGCAACCGCCACATTAGCGATAGAACTGGCAGCAACAGCTTCCTTGTAAGACAATTTCTTAGGCAAGACACCACGACTATCTCGAGTACGCAATTCATAGTTTGGAATGTAGGCTAGGAAATCACACTCTGGGAAGTCTGCCACGATAGCAGAGACTTGCCCTTCAACGGAACTTGCAATAACGAGATTACCATAAATGGCTGGAGCCACATTATCAGGGTGTCCTTCAATCTTAGTCGCTAATTGCAATTTTTCATTGTCTGACAAGTTGAGCTGACCCAATTGGTTGGCTAGTTCAATCCCAGCAACAATAACCGAACTAGAAGAACCCAAACCACGCGCCAAGGGAACATCACTGGTCATTTTCAAGCGTCTTGGTTGCAAGTCTGGTACAATTTGCAAAGCAATTTTGAGCAAGAGATTACGCTCGTCATGAGGAATCCATTTGCCAATCTGGTGTTCAATCAGCCACTCATCTCGTTCTTCGCAGACCTCAATTTGAAGATACTTAGTTACAGCTACACCGACCGAGTCAAAACCTGGCCCGATATTGGCACTGGTTGCAGGTACAATAATCTTCATCTTATTCTCCTAGCACCTTGAAGGTATTCAAGAGGTCGAATTCTGAAACCTTCTTCAATTCATCTGAGACATTTTCAAGCTGGGCTTTATTAATCTTGTGTGTGATGATCACAACACGCGCCTTGTCACCCTCTTTGCCATCTTGGAGGATTTGCTTGAAGGAAATATCTTGAGCATTGAAAATCTCAGCCAACTTCAAGACCTGACCTTTTGAGTCTGGAGCCAAAATTGAGAAATAGTAGTTTGCTTTGACATCTTCAGGATTTGCCAAGACCAAGTCACGGCTATATTCATTGAAGTCCTTACCAATGGTACCATCATTCAGGCGACGAACGATACGGACAATATCCGCCACAACACTTGTTGCAGTTGGTTTTTGGCCAGCACCTGGTCCGTAGTACATAGACTCACCAATACCGATAGATTCTACAAAAACAGCGTTCATTACGCCATTCACACTAGCAAGTGGGTGCGCTTTAGGTAGGAAGGTTGGTGTTACTTCTGCAGCAATACCTGAAGGAGTTTCTTCGATTGAACCAACCAATTTCACTACATAGCCAAGTTCTTGGGCTACAGTCACATCTTCTGGTGTGATATTGCGGATTCCCTTGTGGGCTACATCGTCAAAGGCAACCTTCATGCCAAAGGCAAATTGGCTCAAAATAACCATCTTGTAAGCTGCATCAATCCCATCCACGTCATTTGTCGGGTCGCTTTCTGCAAAACCAAGTCTCTGCGCTTCCGCAAGAGCATCATCGTAAGACCAGCCTTCTTCCACCATCTTGGTCATCATGAAGTTAGAAGTTCCGTTGACTACTCCAAGCACGCGCGTGATTTTATCTGAAGCCAAGGAATTTGCCAAGGTACGAAGAATTGGAATCCCACCAGCTACTGCTGCTTCATAGTAAAGTGCTACCTTATTAGCTTGAGCGATTTCTAACAATTCTGCACCATGGACAGCCAAAAGGTCCTTGTTGGCAGTAACAACGTGTTTGCCAGCTTCCAAGGCACGAGTGATAAAGGTCTTAGCAGGTTCGATACGCCCCATCAATTCCACTACGATCGTAATGTCTTGATCTGATAAAATATCATCTACATTGGTTACAAAGTTAAAGTCATTCCCTGCTGCAAGCAAGCGATTCTTTTCATCTTCATCCTTGACCAATACCTTGGCAACTTCAATCTCTGAATGTGCTGATTGATTGATTTTTTCTCCATTTTCCTTTAGGAGGAAAGGCACACCACTTGCAACGGTACCAAATCCTAGTAAAGCAATTTTAACTGTCATGTTTGTCTCCTCGAAATTTTCTAATATAGCCATTATAACAGAATTTTGTGAAAATTCCTATTATAGTAAATCACTATTTCAGTCTAAAAAAGAAAAAACGAATCAAACGATTCGCTCTTCTTAAAATCTGGAAATAGCTTTCCAGAAAGGGTTATCCAATCTTTTGCAGATTAAGTACTGCATCGTGATTCATCAAGACTTGACCATACTCCTGCAAGACTGAGCGACTGATGTCACTATCGTCCGCAAACTCACGCATACGAGCCAAGAGCCAAGCTGGATATGGACTTGGATGATTTTCAATATCCACTAAAATGGTCAAATAATAGCGCTCATTCATCTTGTAAAGTTCAGAAGTTTCCATCTCAAAAGTCACTGTCTTAGCAAAAGACACCAAATCAGCTAACTTAGAAAAAGAAAGGATGTAGTAGATGTAAGGTTCTTTCTTGCTCTCAGCTTCTTGTTCAGCCTGTTCCTGCTCTTCTTCCTTGGCTTCGACTTGCTCTAGAGATTGAATCGCTTCGATATCATCCTTGGTTTTATCTGCGATGCTCTTTTCCAAGGTTTTGATAAATTCATCTGGCGACATTTGAGCCAATTCTTCCATATCTGGTAAATCCGATAAATCTTCAAAATCTAGATTTTGGTCAATCTTTGATTTGGTTACAAAGACATCTACCTTATCAGGTTTTGGAGTCACACGGAAGCTCAACATACCTGTATCCAAAAAGCTCTCAGGCATCTCTAACTCATCTAAGATAGCATAAAAGAACTCTTCTGTTTTTTCTTGAGGAACGAGAAAGTCAGCAATCTCCATGCCACGATCCATCAAATCCTCTAAAGACATCGTGATTTTCAAAGTTGTATCACTAATTTGTTTCATTTTCATTGCTAGTAACCTCATACTTTCAGTTCTATCTATTATACTAGATTTTTACGATTTTATCAAAAGAATGAAGCGAGAATGTGATATAATACTAGAGACCATTTTACAATACAAGAAAGAAAGTACAATGAAAAATATAAAAATTAATGCACTGCCTAGCTTACTAGTCAATGTTCTCAATATCGTTTTTCCTCTGATAACCAATCCTTATCTGACGCGGATTCTCAGCAAATCCGTCTACGATTATTTCAATACCGCAAATACCTAGGCTAGCTTTGTCATTCCACTAGCAGCCTTTGGAATATACAACTACGGGATTCGTGCTATCAGTAAGGTCAAGGATGATAAAAATAAAATCAACTATGTTTTCTCTAAGTTATTCTATATCTCCATTATTACATCTGTTCTAACAACAAGTATCTATTTCCTATTTATTTATCTGGATAATAGTATTGAAAATTTGAAAGAACTCTACTATATACTTGGTGTCCAGGCTCTCTTCCAATTCCTTTATATCGAGTGGATGAATGAAGCTTATGAAAATTATGCATTCATCTTATACAAAACATTGGTTATTCGTATTGCCATGTTGGTCGCTATCTTCACCTTTGTAAAAACTCTAAATGATATCGTACCTTATGCAATCATTATGAGTGCAACGACGATTCTCAACTATCTACTCAGCTTTCTCTGGATTAAGCGAGAAGTTTCCTTTGTTAAAATTGGTCTTGTCGAATTAGTCAAAGCATCTAAACCGCTCTTGACCATGTTGCTTCTATCAAGCAATATGCTCTACACATTGCTTGATAGAATGTTTATCACCAAAGGGCCTGATGAAAACTATATTTCTTATTACACCATTGCTTCCAGCATCGTCATGTTGATTGCCAGTGTCCTGAGTGGAGCTATCAACGTCAGTATTCCACGTCTCGGCTACTATCTCGGTAAGAAAGACTACGAGTCCTATAAGAATCTTCTAAATCAAGGCGCTGCCCTCTTTTACTTCCTCATCATTCAAACCAGTATTGGGATTATGGTATTAGGGAACTACGCAACTGTCATCTACTCTTCTGAAAAATACCTTGAAGCTGGTATTGTGACTAGTGTCTTCGCTTTTCGGACTATCATTTGGGCCATTGAGTTAATCCTTGGTAAACAAATTATCTTCATCAACGACCACGAAAATCGTTTAACAGCCTTTTACTTTATTGGTGGCGGTGCCAATATCCTACTCAACAGTCTCTTGTATTTCAATAATATTTTTGCACCAGAGTATTACATTGCTACTACTATTATTGCAGAAACCGTAGTTGTTCTACTAGAAATTTACTTTATCAAGAAACATCATCTACTTGACTTAAAAGAAATCTTTACTACTTTAACACGCTATACTATTGTATCGCTCGGATTCATTCCCATCTATTTCACATTTAAATTCCTTTTCCAAATCAACTCTTATACAGTCAACCTCAATATGATCCTCATGGTTCTCTCGACTATTGCAACTTGTGGAATCTACTATCTCTTGATACTTTTTATCACAAAAGATAAAATATTCCACTATGCACTCAATCTTGTACTTACTAATATAAAAATGTCTCTATAATATTCGTAGTGGGTAAATCCCCTATAGATATTATGGAGCCTATTTTGTTGTAGAAAAAAAGTCCCATAAGATCTATAATGAAAAGCGACAAAAACATCATTAGAAAGAATCATATGGAACAATTACATTTTATCACAAAACTACTCGATATTAAAGACCCTAATATCCAAATTATAGACATCATCAATAGGGATACCCACAAAGAAATCATCGCTAGACTGGATTATGAGGCCCCTTCTTGTCCTGATTGTGGAAGTCTAATGAAGAAATATGACTTTCAAAAACCATCTAAGCTCCCTTACCTCGAAACAACTGGTATGCCTACTAGAATTCTCCTTAGAAAACGCCGTTTTAACTGCTATCAGTGCTCAAAAATGATGGTCGCTGAGACTTCTATCGTCAAGAAGAATCATCAAATCCCTCGTATCATCAACCAAAAGATTGCTCAGAAGCTGATTGAAAAAACTTCTATGACCGATATTGCTCATCAGCTGGCCATTTCAACTTCAACTGTCATTCGCAAGCTCAATGATTTCCACTTTAAGCATGATTTTTCGCGTCTTCCTGAGATTATGTCCTGGGACGTTGAAACAGTCCGGGAAGTGACTGTTTCAATCGGGAGATGGAGATGAGTTTTATTGCACAAGATTTTGATAATCTCAACATCATCACTGTTCTCGAGGGAAGAACACAAGCTATCATTCGAAATCACTTTCTTCGCTACTATAGAGCCGTTCGTTGTCAGGTGAAAATCATTACTATGGATATGTTTAGCCCTTACTATGACTTGGCTAAACAGCTGCTTCGCTTTAGAATTTCTAGACTCAGGCTAAAACAGTCCACTGGACTGTTTTACTCCAACATCTCAGCCGTGCTATGAGTCGTTTGCGTGTCCAAATCATGAATCAGTTTCATCAAAAATCCCATGAATACAAGGCCATCAAACGCTACTGGAAACTCATTCAACAGGATAGTCGTAAACTGAGTGATAAACGATTTTATCGCCCTACTTTTCGTATGCATCTAACCAACAAAGAGATTCTAGATAAGCTTTTGAGCTATTCAGAAGACTTGAGACACCACTACAATGTCTATCAGCTCTTGCTTTTTCACTTTCAGAATAAGAAGCAAGACAAATTTTTCGGACTTATCGAGGACAATCTAAAGAAAGTTCATCCTCTTCGTCAAACTGTCTTTAAAATCTTTCTAAAGAACAAAGAGAAAATCGTCAATGCCCTTCAATTACCCTATTCCAACGCCAAATTAGAAGCGACCAATAATCTCATCAAGCTTATCAAACGAAATGCATTTGGTTTTCGGAACTTTGAAAACTTCAAAAAACGGATTTTTATCGCTCTGAACATCAAAAAAGAAAGGACGAAATTTGTCCTTTCTAGATATTAGCTTTTCTTCAACCCACTACACTTGACAAAGAGCCAAACTAAAAGGACTTAGTCCTGTGCAATACAGAACTAAATCCTTTCAATAATTATTTTTCCAACTTTTTGGGGTAGTACACAACGTTCTCTCTTAAACTTAAATCGTAACAGAATCTTTATCCTTGAGCATATAGCGTTTTAAACGAGTTAAGCTAGCTAACCAGTACAATAGACCTCCAAAAATTGCAGTGAAGCCACTACCAGTTGTGAGCAGGAACATAGGACTCTGGATGTGCTTTGTTATAGGGTTGTAAACAAATAGTACTGCAACTAACAAAGAAATGATTACACAAGATAATCCTACCATATTAAAGCCATTTGTAAACTCATAGGCGTCATGTCCTTCAACGAAATAGGCTGAACGCAAATCGAGTTTTCGTTTTCTCAAGATAAAGTAGTCGACAACAATCATACCAATAATGGGGCCTTGAATATAGGCAGCCAGCGAGATGAAGGAACCGAAGTACTCTTCTACCCCTCCCCAGATGGTGAGTAGGCTCACGTAAACCATGGCAATCCAAACCATTAGTTTATAGCTTACTTTGGGCATCCCGCTTTTTACAATCATACAGTTCACATAAGATCCTGTACCTTGGGTTCCAATATTGGCAAAGGCTACTAGTAGTAGACTTAAGAGAGCAAAGACTGGGGTACTTAGAGTTGATAGCATGGTTGTTGGATCACTTTCATAAACACCTGTTTTGACAAACATGGCTAGAGCCATAACTCCACCTGTCGCAGCAAAGAATGGAGCAACAACCCCATATGACAAGGCTGTAGCCCAATAGCCACTGCGTTCTGATTTTGCCAAACGTGGTAAGACAAAGGCTTGTGTAGACCAAGAAAAGGCTACGGCCACATTTCCTTCCCCTGACATCATAAAACGTTCAATCGGTGTCAAATTTTCTTGGATGGCAGGTTGGACATTCATAATATCCCTAATCGGAACCGCAACAAAACAGATTCCAACGATAATTAGCCCAACAAATAACAAGGCAACCACCAGAAAGCGATTAGTACCTTTAATCACCTCTGGGCCCCCAAGAGCAATCAGCGTTCCAAGGAGAACACAGAGGGTACCTAGAATCGGTGCCCATACTCCCTTGTCTAAACCAAGCCCAAAATTATTTGCCAAATGAATCATGGAGCTGGCAAAAAGATTAGCGGTAACGGCGTACCAACCAAAATTCGCCAGACTAATCACGGTTGATAGAATGGCCACCCCTTTTTTACCTAGAACGGCTCTCAACCAAATCCATAAATCAATTCCATATTTAACTGCAAACAAGATTGGGAGACATTCAATAAAGACCCAGATAATGTTAAAACTAAAAATATTAATCAACATTTGATTAAAGGTCAAATATTGAGCCACATAGGCTCCTTGGGTATAACACCAGGTTGCGATGGCAAAACCACTTGTCGATAGGAAGAGATCCCAGAAAGAATACTGACGATCCTTGTTGGTCATCGGAACGATTCCCGTTATCGTCTCCTGTTGAATAAAGTCATTCATCTTGGACATTTTATTGAATATCTCCTGTCATAGCTAAAATAATCAGAATAAGGTTAATTAGAACTAAGCCAATGACTATAATAAAATCACTTTTTAGAAATGGCTGAGCAAACACATAGTTTGGAGATTCCATTTCTTCTAGCCTTCTTTTCGTTTCATTTGCTACTAATTCTTCAATTTCAGATGTCGGTTTCATCTCAATTCTCCTCCAAATACAAATCTAGTGCAATTTGCCCATACTGCTTGGTATAACGATACCAGATATAAAGAAATTCACCTACGGGTTTTCCAACGCTTTCTTGGAACAGGGCCCACAAAAACCAATAATATGAAGTCACTGATACATAGGCAAAATAGTGACGTTTGGTGTTCTTATCTGGCACTTCTTGTAAATAGATTTCAAGTACCTTTTCAGCTTCTTCCACTGTATAATTTGAACACCCAATAAAGGTTCCTAAATCTCCTGCTGGATCTCCCATACCAGAATATTCCCAATCAATCAAGCTCATTTCGCCAGCTTCGTTCAACAAGAAATTTGGACTATAAGAATCTCCGTGGCAGAGAACCTTTTTCGTCTGCTCTTCTTGTAGAAACTTTTCGAGAACTGAGACATTCTTATCCAACTCTTCAAGTCCATCAAATTCAAAACGATTGCTGGCTTTTAATTTTTGTATAAAATCATCAATTCCCTCAAATTGGTTAAAGAAATGATTTGTTTTTTCTCCAGATTGGTGCAAACGTCTCAAGAGCTCCATTGCTTTTGCTACATCATCCCAATTGTCATAATCCAGTTGCTTGGCATTAGGGATAAATTCTGAAATTTTCCAGCCCTCATCCTTGTTCATGGCAACAAAGGTACGGTCAATCTTTAATTTTGCAGCAATTTCCATGGAAGCCGCTTCACTAGCACGATTGATATAATTCTCCGTTCCTCTACCTGGATGACGGTAAACATATTTCTTCCCTAGGCAGTCAAATGAAAACGAAGTGTTGGTTAAACCGTCTTTTAGGGGTTTAATATTGACAATATCTGAAGCTATACATCCTAATGTCTTACAGATGTTATCAATGATTTCCGAATTAGTATTCAGCAAATAGTGTTCATCAAACTGACGCAACTCATCTAGTGAATCAAACTCCTTAACAATGTCTGCTGAATAATGCCGAGCTTCCAAAGGAAGTTCTTTGACGTGACGACTATAATAATCTTCCCAGAGCTGTTCGCGATACGGCTCATGTTTAAATTCAGTTTCCAAAATATCTACGAATTTTTCACTAAATGCACGATCAAAATAAACGTGCCCCACCATAGCCCAAGTATTCGTCCCACCGATTTGAATATCGATAATCGTGTGATTGGAATCTTCCTTAGAGCAGTATTCGTCTGTGTCCCCTTCTGCAAATATAGTCGAATAATAACCTCTGTAAATGTATCGTTCAAACGGATTTTCTACAAAATAATTATCCGAAGAGCAGATATAAGTGTTGGAAAGTTGATCTCTGACTAGCATGAGAGAAGAACAGTTATTGTATTTGTAGTAATCATTATTCACAACGATTTTAACGCCAAACTTTTCTTCCAGATAGAACATTTTTTCTTGTAGATAACCTACAATAACGGTTATATCTTCTATTCCTGCTTCTTGCAGTTGTCTGATTTGCCTCTCTATCAAGCGTTCCCCCTTGACTTGAAGCAATCCTTTGGGAATTTCATAAGACAAAGGAGCAAAACGACTACTCATTCCAGCAGCCATTATAATAGCATTTTCTACTCGATAGGGTTCTAAAACGTTCTTGCCTAGTTCATTTAAGTGATGTTCCTCATCAATCCACTTCTCTTCTTTAAGTTTTCCAACCAATGCATTGACTGTTCCTAAAGATAAATCTAGCTGTTCAGCCAATTGTCTCTGCGTAAAGTTTTCGTCTTTGTGAATCAACAAAAAACGTAAAAGTTTAAATTGTTTTTCTGATAGCATATCCTTAACCTCTTTCGTTCAATATTTCTATCCATTCGATTATACAATGAACATTTGTTTTTGTCAAGTTAGATTCTATATTAAGAAAATAGGGAACTATAATATTTGCAGTGGGTAAATTCCCTATAGATATTATGAAGCCTATTTGTTGTAGAAAAAGTTCCGTAATATCTAGAATGAAAAATGACCAAACCATCATTAGAAAGAATCGTATGGAACAATTAAATTAACAGGGATACCCACAAGGAAATCATCGCTAAACTGGATAATGATGCTCTATCTCGTCCTAATTGCGCTAGCCAAATTAAGAAATATGAGTTTCAAAAATTGTCTAAAATTCCTTACCTTGAAACAATTGGTATCCCCAATAGAACCCCTTCTTAGAAAAGCTGTTTCAAGTGCTATCATTACTCGAAAATGACCCTCTCCAAAACTTCTCTCATCAATAAAAATTGAGCAAAAGTTGATTGAAAAGACTTCTATGACTGATATTGCACATCAGCTGTCCATTTCAACTTCAACTGTCATTCGAAAACTCAATGACTTTCACTTTAATCATGATTTTTCTCGTCTTCCTGAGATTATGTCTTGGGACGAGTATGCCTTCACTAAGGGAAATATGAGTTTCATTGCGTAAGGTTTTGACAATCTCAATATCATCACTGTTCTTGAAAGTGGAACACAAGCTATCATAAGTAATCATTTTCTGTGCTACGATAGAGCCGTTTGTTGTCAGGTGAAAATCATTACTATGGATATGTTTAGTCCTTACTATGACTTGGCTAAACTACTTTTTTCCATGTACTAAAATCGTTCTAGATCGTTTTCATATTGTACAACATCTCAGCCGTGCTATGAGTCGTGTCCGTGTTCAAATCATGAACCAATTCGAGCGAAAATCCCATAAATACAAAGCTATCAAACGTTACTGGAAGCTTATACAACAGGATAGTCGTAAACTGAGCGATAAGCGATTTTATCGCCCTACTTTTCGTATGCATCTAACCAACAAAGAGATTCTAGATAAGCTTTTGAGCTATTCAGAAGACTTGAGACACCACTACAATGTCTATCAGCTCTTGCTTTTTCACTTTCAGAATAAGAAGCAAGACAAATTTTTCGGACTTATCGAGGACAATCTAAAGAAAGTTCATCCTCTTCGTCAAACTGTCTTTAAAATCTTTCTAAAGAACAAAGAGAAAATCGTCAATGCCCTTCAATTACCCTATTCCAACGCCAAATTAGAAGCGACCAATAATCTCATCAAGCTTATCAAACGAAATGCATTTGGTTTTCGGAACTTTGAAAACTTCAAAAAACGGATTTTTATCGCTCTCAACAATCGAGTAGGGGATAATCTCTAGCTCCTCTCACACCACCGTACGTGCCGTTCGGCATACGGCGGTTCAACTAACTTTTAACGCATGTCGTTCAAGGTAATAATCCAAACACGAAACCAGTCCACGTTTTTCAAGGACTGGTTTTGATATAGCACGTTTAAGTACCGACTTCTGAGCTACTAATTGATAATGGTCGCCCCAGCCAGATACCTTATCTGCTATCCATTTAGGGACCCCTAACTTAAGTAATCCCCATAATCGTCTCGATTTCTTCTTCCATTGCTTCCAGATAATCACTCGTAGGCGAGTACGCAAGCGCTCATCTATGCTGGTGACTATACTTTTCACATTTCCAAATGAGAAATAGTTTATCCATCCTCGAATGGACAAATTCAGTTGCTCAATACGTCTTGTTAAGTCTATACTCCATTTCCTCTGTGTTAGTTTCTTCAATTTAAGCTTAAATCTCCGAACACTATCTTGATGTGGACGACTTTTCCAACCGTCTGATGATTTCCAGAACCCAAAACCTAGATACTTCAGTTTACTTGATCTCACAATCTTGGTTTTAGTCATATTGTCTTTCAATCTGTCGTTTTCTCTTTCTAGCGACAGACCTCAAACTGTCTCTCCCCAGACTGTTTGAGTATTCCCTCTTCGCTCCACTTCCATTACAGAAGTTTCCTCACTACTATGGGCTCGGCTGACTTCTCATGATTCGTTGTTACTACGCTTTCAGCACTCATGAGACCTCACGGGATAAGTCGTACATCTTTCCTCGTTTATACAAGATATGAGGACGTTAAAAGGTTACAGTGAAAATAGGAAATCTGACGCAGAGTCTTTAGACTCTAGGAAGATTTATCTTTTTCACACAAACCTTAGTCCGAATTCAATTACTCTCGTGATTTACGCATATAGGTTACGACTACCTTTTTGGACTTTAGAGTTTTAAGCCCCCTTATCCGCTATATACGCCTTACTATCACGTTCCTGTTCGTAGAGCCACGATTTCGCTATCCCTTCCTCTGACGATTCTTATTTCTAGCGTCAGACTTAAAACGGTCTATCCCCAGACCGTTTTAATCCGCTACCTCACGATAGTCAGGCTTGGGAATCGCTTTTGGGTTCACCGGTAGCAGGTGCCCACGGAGGACTTACACCTCAGATATACGACATGCCCGTCGTACTTAAAAAAGAAAGGACAAAATGTGTCCTTTCTCGATCTTAGCTTTTCTTAAACTCACTACAGTTTACAAAGAGTTGACATATGTACATAATCTAACTGATAATTTCAACTTCCTTATAACTACACAAGCGATGAAATACTTCGCTTAAACTACTTCGATATTGATTATAGACTACTTTTCGTCTATATAAGATGTGATACTTACAGCGCCACTTTGTGTACGATAAACTATGAGACTTTTGTACCATATTTTTTCACTTTTCGATTTACAGAAACAACTTTATTGTATCGCATTTGAAGTTTTTAGGCTATAACCTTCGACGCGCACCTAACGGAGCGAGAAGGATCAATAGTCACATAATTAAAACAAAGTACTCTTAGCTTTCTAAAAGAATAGTATAACTCCCTGACTTAGATTTTACATTAATAAAGTGGATGCGGATAATTTGGCAGCCATATTTAAAGGACATACAAGAAAACTAAATAATATTAAATTTCTTATCATTATGTTCTTCATGTATATCACACTTTCCTTTACCATCTCTACAGACCACAATTTGCAATATTTTCTGCTGATGTATAAAAAATTGGTCTTAGTAAACTAGAACTCCTTTTTGTGTCCAAGCTTGTATAAGAATATCAATGTCCTAATCTCCTCAATAGACACTCACAAGATTTGTTCTCTCATAAAACAGAATTACTTCTCCACCTTGCGATAAGCTTTAATATTGTGGCTATACCACTCTTGCATTTCCTTTGATGGTGGTGTCATATAATCCCCATACATCTGGGTTAAAAAGACATCATAATTTTTAGGAATTGGTAACATTCTTCCCTCAAACTCTGTTAAGATTAACTCTTTGAAAGTATTTATTTGGAAAACACCCTTCATTCCCTCTTTATCAACTCCAACCATTCCCTCATATTTCGGCTGTTCTACAACACTATTCTTAACTAACTTATCTATTTTCTTATAGAAGTATCTCGGATTGACAAATCTGAGAGCGTACCAGCTACATAATCTGAGAAAATCTTTTAGTTTGCTGTCACCGTGAACTGCGCGTGATTTTTTGATATAAGCCAGTTGACGAAGGGCTACATACTTATAACTCTTGTCGACAATGCTCAAGTCTGTAAAGCGATCAATTGGGAAGACATCGATAAAGAGACTGGTGTCATGACGCTTGTACTTAACATGGTCTTCGATAACAGTAGAAGTGTCCAAAATCGATGCGAAATTATGGAAGTACCAAGAAGAAGTGTCGTAGGAGAGAACCTTATAACGTGGATGGTCTTCTTCCTCAATAATCTTCAATAAGCGCTCATAATCTTCACGATAAAGGGAAATATCAATATCATCGTCCCAGGGAATCATACCTTTGTGACGGATAGCTCCAAGCATGGTTCCATAACTGAGAAAATAAGGAATATCATGTTTCTTACAAGTCTCATCAATATAGTCTAGCAGGGCTAGTTGAATTTCTTTAATTTCTTCTTTTTCTAAATATTGCATCCTAATCCTCCAATTTATAAGCGTGAAATTCATGACTGTAGAAGCGTTTTTCTTCTGGTGGTAGGGTCATATAATCTCCATAAAATTGTGTCAAAATAGTATCAAATTTTTCAGGTGCTGGAAGGCTTAAATTCTCAAATGGGAGATTGATTGTTTTATCAAAGGTACCACTTGGGAAGACTTCCTTTTCCTTAGATTTAGAAGGGATAAAAGCCATATACTGCCCATTATCACGACTATATTTTTGAATTTCTTTCTCGATTTTATTTGCAAAATAACGAGGAGAAACAGGTCGAAGGAGCAACCAAAAGGCTGTTCGTATCCAATCTTTTAAAAGGCTATCTTTATAGACAATATTTTTATGTTTGCTGAAAGACAGAAGTTTGAAGCTTTCCAGCTTATAACAAATATCAATGACCTTAGGATCATCAAAGCGATCCATAGGGAAAATATCGATAAAGACACCAGAATCATAGGTTTTTGTATTTCGAGTATCGATTATTTTAGTCGTACTGTCGGTTATTTTGATAAAGTTGTTAAAGTAGTTTTTGTCTGTTTCTAAGGATAGGAGCTTATACTTGCTTTTCTCCTTTTGGAAAATGGTAATAAATCGTTGGTAGTCTTCTCGAGGCATGGATAAATCAATATCGTCGTCCCAAGGGATAAATCCTTGATGTCGAACCGCACCAATCAGAGTACCGTAGTTAATGATATAGTTGATATTGTGCTTTTTGCAGAGAGTATCAATATAATCCAAAATTTCTAATTCAATTTGTTTGGCATCTTCAATGCTAAGTTGTTTCATTCTAAACTCCTAAGATTTTTTAAATTTATTTTTTAAGGCTAGGACATGGTTTAAAAATTCATAGAAAATGCTATCTTTGGTGAAGACAAGTAGACCAATATAAGAGATGGCTGATAGCAAGACAATCAAACCAGTATTAAGCAAAAATGGCAAATTAATGACCATATCCACAGGATACAAGAAATTAATCAGGAAATAAATTCCTACAAAAGAAAGTGAAAAGAGCGAGTATCGAACAGTATAGCTAAAGATATGTCCCAAGTGAATAAGTTGTTTTCTATGGATGAAAATGATATAGAAAACAAGTAGAGAGGCCTCTGATAGCATGGTCGTCAGTAAGTAGTATTCAGGAGCCACGATATGGTTGAAAAAGAGGAGACTATTCAAGCCCAAATTGAGTAATCCCGCGAAGACTGTATAGACTGTGATACGTTTTTCATAGCCATTTGTAAAGAGAATTTGGGAACCAAGAATGGTATCCAGTGCCAGGATAATCGTCCGAAAAGCGAAGAGAGAGGTTAAGATACCGCCTCCGATATATTTTTCACTACCATAAAGTAGGATGGCATTTGGTCCTAAAACCATGAGTCCAAAACTCAGTGGAATGATAAAGAAGTTAAAGATTCGACTTCCTCTATTAACCAGAGAAACATATGCTTCTTTGTCTCCTTTACCCAAATAGTAACTGAGACGAGGCACACTCACTCCAATAGCACCTGTTACAACCCCAGCTATAACGGTCACAATTCGCTGAGCCATGGTATAGTAACTAACGTTGACATCAATCCCTGTTTTAACGAGGAAGAGACGATCCAAAAAAGTGAAGAGCATATTGGCATTGGCAAAGACCAACATGGCTGTTAAAGGGAGAAAGAGCGGTTTAAAATCACTTATGTGAATCTTAACAAGCTTAATGTCTCTTTTAATCCAAAAATAACTAATCAGATAGTTAATCAGTGTCGATAAACTCATCACAAGTGTATAGACAACAATATCGTGTTCATTTTTGACAAACAGGAAAATAGATACCAGCATCAGGATACGGATGAAGGCAGTCTTGTAAAAGAGAAAACTGTAATTTTCCAGAGCTTCATTGACCCACTCGATTGAAAAAATCTGGGCAATGAGTTGAATCCCCATAACAAGGTAGACTTTTTTGATGATTGGATTATCAGTAAAGAAGAGAGGATAGGCAAGGATATAGACAGCGGTGGTCAAAATCGTACAAGCTATGCACAAATAAAAAAGATTAGAGAAGGTTCTATTCAGATCTTTTTTGTTATCCTTGACATTACTGATAGCTCGCAAACCGTAGTTATAGACTCCATATGTCGCAAAGGGCAAGAAAAATGACAAAATAGTGTCAACTGAGTTGAAGTAACCATAGTCAGTTCGGTCCAAGAGACGCGCGACGTAGGTACCAGTTAAGATGGGAAAAATAATATTCAAGACACGAATTCCCATGTAAGATAGAGCATTTAATTTTATACTTTTCATTCAATTTACCTCGTTTTTCATTATATCATAAAGTTAGTTAAAATAACTCTTTTGTTTTCAACAACTAGTCTTTAATTATTTTAAAAAATTTTTAGGAACTCAAATCCTCAAAAATTTAAGATTAAAAACTAACTTTTTGAGGATTTCAAATAAAATTTATTGAACTTTAACCAAGGACAAATATATCGTTAAAAAAGCAAAAACTCCAATTGGGATTGAAAATACAAAAATTATTAAGTCTTAATTATTTAGTTACAGTACGATAATTATAATAAGATTTAAAGTTTATGATTTATATCTTTCATAGAAGTCTTTTCAATTAACTTTTAAGTAATCTTTGAATTGAGAATCTAACGGATTTGTTGATATTCTTTACTAGAGGACTCTCCGTGACTACCATCTTCTAACAAGACAACAAAATAGACTCCATAATATCGGCTCTATAATATTCGTAGTGGGTAAATCCCCTATAGATATTATGGAGCCTATTTTGTTGTAGAAAAAAAGTCCCATAAGATCTATAATGAAAAGCGACAAAAACATCATTAGAAAGAATCATATGGAACAATTACATTTTATCACAAAACTACTCGATATTAAAGACCCTAATATCCAAATTATAGACATCATCAATAGGGATACCCACAAAGAAATCATCGCTAGACTGGATTATGAGGCCCCTTCTTGTCCTGATTGTGGAAGTCTAATGAAGAAATATGACTTTCAAAAACCATCTAAGCTCCCTTACCTCGAAACAACTGGTATGCCTACTAGAATTCTCCTTAGAAAACGCCGTTTTAACTGCTATCAGTGCTCAAAAATGATGGTCGCTGAGACTTCTATCGTCAAGAAGAATCATCAAATCCCTCGTATCATCAACCAAAAGATTGCTCAGAAGCTGATTGAAAAAACTTCTATGACCGATATTGCTCATCAGCTGGCCATTTCAACTTCAACTGTCATTCGCAAGCTCAATGATTTCCACTTTAAGCATGATTTTTCGCGTCTTCCTGAGATTATGTCCTGGGACGAGTATGCCTTCACTAAGGGAAAGATGAGTTTTATTGCACAAGATTTTGATAATCTCAACATCATCACTGTTCTCGAGGGAAGAACACAAGCTATCATTCGAAATCACTTTCTTCGCTACTATAGAGCCGTTCGTTGTCAGGTGAAAATCATTACTATGGATATGTTTAGCCCTTACTATGACTTGGCTAAACAGCTGCTTCGCTTTAGAATTTCTAGACTCAGGCTAAAACAGTCCACTGGACTGTTTTACTCCAACATCTCAGCCGTGCTATGAGTCGTTTGCGTGTCCAAATCATGAATCAGTTTCATCAAAAATCCCATGAATACAAGGCCATCAAACGCTACTGGAAACTCATTCAACAGGATAGTCGTAAACTGAGTGATAAACGATTTTATCGCCCTACTTTTCGTATGCACTTAACGAATAAAGAGATTCTAGACAAGCTTTTAAGCTATTCAGAAGAGTTGAAACACCACTACAATCTCTATCAACTCTTGCTTTTTCACTTTCAAAACAAGGAACCTGACAAATTCTTCGGACTTATTAAGGACAATCTAAAGCAGGTTCATCCTCTTTTTCAGACTGTCTTTAAAACCTTTCTAAAGGATAAAGAGAAGATTGTCAACGCCTTTCAACTACCCTATTCCAACGCCAAATTAGAAGCAACCAATAATCTTATCAAACTTATCAAACGCAATGCCTTTGGTTTTCGGAACTTTGAAAACTTCAAAAAAAGGATTTTTATCGCTCTGAACATCAAAAAAGAAAGGACGAAATTTGTCCTTTCTAGATATTAGCTTTTCTTCAACCCACTACACTTGACAAAGAGCCAGAATATCTATAGGGAGGGTACCCACTACAAATATTATGGAGCCTCAAAATCGACTCTTCGCCAACTTTAAAGACACGATGTATCAGGATGCTTATAATTTAAAGGTTGCTACACCGAGGATAGAACGATTTAAGTTTCGAAGAATTTGAAGACTTTGCTCAAATTTCTTATAACGAGTCACTCCGTATTCTTCAACAAGAAGGACTGTATCTCTTTCTAAAAGAGATGGTACATCTTGTAAATCTACAAAATGCATTCCTTTCAAAATCTCTTGATTTTGTTTTAATTTATCTAGAATAGCTTTATTTGAGCTAACAATAGTCAATTCTTGTCCAGCATTTTTATATGATAGAATATCTGCTAGATTAGCAATTGTTGTAATCTCTGTTACAAAATCAATTTGATATTGAGAAAAATCACCTGCTCTATTGATTGTTGGGTTAAAGAGATAAATCAATACATTTCCCATTACAACCAAAATCACACAAACTACTCCAATAACAGCTAAACGAAGAATCAGATTCTTGACGTTTAATCCAAGCGCTGTCTCACCATTTGCATTCAATTCTTTAGAGTTGATGGTTTCCAATTTTTCAATTTTTACATTTGCATAAGTGTGTTTAAATTTCTCAATCAATCCATCAATTTTTCGCTCCAACAAGTCATTAGCATCTTTACTTGGTGTCAAAATTTTCACACCAACCCCTGCATCGTCAATCATATAATAGACGGTCAATTTTTTCCACCAATAGTCGCTTGTAGAATTTTTCAAGGTTGACTCTGTCGTATCCAATTCACTGGCAATTTTTTTCAACTCACTCGGTTCTACATCATTGAAAAGATAAGCTCCATTTAAATTCCCTTCAATTAATTTCCCATAAAAATCACTATACCCACCAATTTGATGATTCAAAATCGTTTTGGCTGAATCTTCCGGAGGTGTAATTTTATAGCTGATATAAGTTGAATAACTTGTTGTGTCTTTGACAGTGTTTTTAGTCTTAACTGCTTTAATTGTAAATGGTACAGCAATGATAGCAAATAAAGCGATGAGAGCTAGAATATTTACTTTTCGTTTTTTGTATAGATTTGCAAACAAATCAGCTACTGAATAATGTTCAAACATGATTTTTTTCTCCTTTGTGTAGTAGATACTGGTTTTCTTTTGTAAGCATTTTTGCTACGAATATAATCACAAGAACAATTCCCCAGAATTGCATTGTAAATAGATTGAAGAAACTTTCTGAGAAGCTACTTCTTGGCATAAAGAATAGATTATTCAAGATGAGTAAAGACAAGGCAAATAGGATTGTTCTTGAGCGATAGGCTACTTGCAGCATGGCTATAAATAATATACCGAGTAAGAGACTAAGCAGAAAGACTCCTATCATACCATAGTCTGTATACAACTCCATGATATAACTACTTCCGATACCATGTCCTTTCAAGTATTCCTTGTTCAAGACGAGATAGGATAGATTGTGGGCATAACTATTACTATCAATAGCCAATTCAACACTATTTGTTGTATGTTCAAAAGCTTTTCCTCCGAAAATAGCACCCAAACTTCCTCTTGAAAAATAATCAAGAACAGGACCAAAAGTAAAATTACGGAAATCTCTGTAAGGGAGGCTACTGTTAAATAGAAAACCTCGTGCCAGAACTCCAAAACTAGTCCCTTGTTTATAGATAAAGTCAAGCAGGAGCTCCCAGAAACCTGTATGGGCAACCTGGACATTATCCCGTACATAATTGAGCACTCCCATCGCTAACATGAGAATAGGAGAACCTACAAAAATCGCTAACTTTTCTTTAAACCCAATCCATTTTCCTTTTTCAGTTTGCTCCCGCATAAAGTAATAAACAAAAGCAAATAAAATACTCAAAATAAAAGGATTTCGGGTTCCGATTGCCAAATGAATGGTATTAACTGCAATAAAGGAGACAAGCACTGCTGTTGCCTGCAATTTCTTTGGCTTGGTTGCCAAATACATACACATTGCATAGACCGTAAAGGTAGACAAAATGTAGGTAAAATAAGGCAGTTTACTTTCAAAATTTGCATAGTAGGCATAGTAAGAAGTCTGCAAACGATACAAGAGTCGTTCAAATAACCGAATGAAATAGAAAGGATAGGTTAGAAGAAAAACTCCTAGCGATACAAAGCGCAACCGCTTGATATAGACCTCTTTTAGAGAATTTCCTATATTTGGTACTTTTATGTTCTTCCTAGCTATGAAATAACGAGCTAGGATGCCTCCTGTCGTCAAGCCCAGAATCGAAACCATGACAACTATAAAGGCAAAACGATAGGCTATTGGATGATAGGTATCCAAAGCACCATCCCTAAAATAATCAATGGTCGGTCTTGATACTAGAAAGATAAAAATAGTTAAAAAGAAAATAAAATGGATTAAGTAATACTTGATATCATTCCAACAAGCAATTAAGCTACTAACCAGTAAGAACAATAAAGTAGAAAGCAAGCTAACATTGTCATTATTAAACAGATACACAATTCCACTTACTAGCGTCAAGGCATAGCTAACTATGGTCAAACTAAATAATAATCGTTTTCCATCAATCACTTGCTCACCCCCGTTCTAATGTAATTTTTTAGATTTTTCAATATTTTTCAGTAATAAGAATCGGTATAAGGAAATATTTATAAATAGAGCCAAGGCACTAATTCTTCTCCCCTTACGGAAAATAGGATTCCTAGCAATAGCGAAGGCATGGCCTTTTAAAAAACGATGAATCTGGGAATAGGCTTCAAACTGTTTATACTGATCATCTAGCAACATCTTATCCAGAATAAAGAAATGGGCATAAGCCAATCTGAAGAAAGCAACCTCTTTCAAGTCAGGATAGTTTTTCATAACTTCATTATAAAATTTTTGATAGATATCAATATAGGCTAAATCCTTCTCTGCATAAGGTTTGGTCGTAATACTATCCCCCCTATGGAAATAGTAATAATAAGGTTTGGTATTAACTACATACTTCTTGGCCAACTTAATCAAATCAAAATGATAATAGGCATCTTCGTATATCAATCCCTTAGGAAAGGATAGGGCAGTTGCAATCTCTCTCTTGATTAGCTTATTGCAAATCGTTCCAGGAATTTTTTCACCTATGAGGTATTCCCTTAGAAATGTTTGAGAATCACAGACAAAATAGTCATCCTGATTAGCTGACTGTGGGCTTTCATCATTAGCATAGACATTCATGACACCACAGCTCGAAACATCCGCATCTTCTTGAATTAATTGCTCATATAAGCTCTGAATCATTTCTGGATGGATATAATCATCTGAGTCAATAAAAATCAGATAATCTCCGTTAGCCTGCTTCATTCCATCGTTTCGTGCTTGCGACAAACCTTCATTCTTTTTATGAAGCACTGACACCCTATCATCTTGTTCAGCGATTGAATCACACAAGCGACCACTTTCATCTGTTGCACCATCATCAACAAGAATAATTTCCAGATTTTGATAGGTCTGCTTCTGAATGGAAGCTATCGATTTTTCTAGATACTGCGCCACATTATAGACTGGCACAATGACACTAATTAATGCAGTTTCCATGCTACTCCTCTAATAGTTTTTCTACTTGTTCGATTTGTTTGGCAATTGTAAATTGCTGAATGAATTGGCTAGCCTCATTGACATCGAAGTTTGAGGCAGAAGTCATGTAGTCAATAATTGCCTGAGCCGCCTCTTGATTGCTCTCAATGATTTGTCCAAATTGTCCTTCTTGAGATAACTCCTCAGCCCCTCCGACATCCGTAGAAACAAAAGGAAGTCCTAGACTCAAGGCCTCTACATACACTCCAGGAAAGCCTTCTTGTTTAGACATAGACAAGAGAACTTTCATCTTAGATAAATACTGGTAAGGATTTTTTTGATAACCAAGGAAATGTACATAGTCTTCAAGCTCATACTCTTTGACGCGATTTTTTAGTTCCTCCTCCATGTCACCAGCCCCTATGAAGTAGAGATGATAGTTTTTTCCCTCTTGGTGTAATAACCTCATCACTTCCACCACACGGTCAGAACCCTTATTTTCCTCAATCCGCCCGATAGTACAGATACTTTGAGGAGCAATCTCGATATCGCTCTTCTCTTGAGATTTTTCTAGAATACTCTGAAAATCATAACCATTGTAGACCGTCTGTAATTTCGAAGCATAATCTGGATAGACTTCCTTGATAGAATGACTGGTCTTTTTTGAAATTCCTACAATGGTATCCGCAGCATCCAACTGGCGTCTATGTGATTCTCTCTTGGAGCTATCCTTAAGAAATTCTTCGATACTTCCATGAATCCAAGAGATTTTCTTGACTTCTTTTCTTTTAGAGAACAAAAGTGGAGGATTCATAATGGTAAAAGAAACTTCAACATCATAAGCATCTTTTACAAGCAAGCGACGAGTCAATCTTGGAAAATAAATTCTCATTCTCCATAAAAAAGCTCGTAACCATCTGGCTTGGCGATAATCCTGAAGAGATTTTAAAATGCCTACATGCTTGGGAACAGATTCGTATCCCTTGTCAAAATGCTCCATTTCCAGAATATCAATATCATACTTTTCTGGATCCAGATTTGAAACAATGGTAGATAGAATCTTCTCTGCTCCACCCCCGAGAGAAAAAGACCACATAAAAAATAAGATTTTTTTCTTAGCCACCATATTCTCCCTTGTATTCTGTATAAGACTTATCCATATCAGCGATGACAGCATCATGATGCGGTACTTGCTTGTCTGCTGGCGGAGGAGTCATATAATCGCCAAAAGCAGTACTGAGATAGGCATCATAGCCGACTGGAATAGGCATCTCTGTCCCTTCAAATGGCAAGAAAAGATTATCTTCAAAGGATGCGATTGGGTACTTGTTTCTCATGTAGCCAGGACCTGAGCATAATTCCGTGATTCCATCGCTCTCAGCCAGACCATACTTGGTCATTTCTTTTTCAGCTTTTCTCCAAATGCGATAACGGAGAGATTTTGGAGTCAAGCCCAGTAAAATACGACTTCCCCATTTCATAAGTGCACCGTGCTTTTCTGGAATAGTTTGGGCACAAAAGAGTGAATAGATCAAGGCCCAGCGAACCTGTTTCTTCCGCTCAGCTGAATTTTTCGGATAATAATCTAAAGGCAAAACGTCCAAAGCCAAACCATGTGGCAAATTCAAATCCTGCTGATAAGGCTTAATACAGGTGGTTTCCTTGTCACGAATGGTAATAAAAAGATTGCGATCGACAAAATCCTTGTTACTCTTTGACAAGAAATAACGTTCATCTGCATAACGAGGCCATAATTCTGCTAATTTCTCATAATCTTTACGAGGCATAAAAAAATCTAGATCATCATCCCAAGGAATAAAGCCCTTGTTTCTAAGTGCACCAATAGCACCTCCTCCACAGAGATAGCAGAGCAAATCATGTTCTTTACAAAAGGCCACAAAATATTCAGCCATCTCCAGACTACGAGCCTGAATCGCTTTTAAATCAGTCATATCTCTCCTCTTCTGTTCAATAACGAGTTATATCGCTTTAGTATACCATAAAAACCCTTAAAAATCCATCAGACACTACGAAAAATCAAAGTCCAAACCACTGTTTTACTGGTGATTCGAACCTTGATTTTTCCTGTATTATTTTATCTCATCCTCATCTGAGAAAGTTTAGTTTGATATTTATTTTGGTCTACTAAAAGTGCCTGTCCTCCATAGACATCATAGGCATCGACCCAATCGCCTAGTTCCGGAACTGTTAATCTCTCTATACCATTTTGCGCTCCATTTAGGAAGGATAAGCCATTGGTCAGTAGGAAGCTATAAGGAACATTCGTAGAGGTCATACCAAAGACCTTACCAAGTGCTTCCGATCCAGTAAAGAGTTTGGTTGGATCCTTAAGTTGCTGCAGAACAGCTGTCAACACTTGCTGTTGTCTCTTGGTACGACCGTAATCACCTTCGTCATCATCACGGAAGCGAGCATAGTTGAGCAAGGTTGAACCGTTCATCTGCTGTTTCCCGACTTTAATAGTCTGGGTTGGAGACTCTGTTTCCGTAGCATGTAAATCATCTCCGACTGTAGCTTCTGTTAGTGGGCGCCCATTCAATGTTGAAAATTGGGCATCAATTGTCACACCATCAGGGAAAAGTGTGTCAATCGCTGTAGCAAAGGCCTGAAAATCGACCAAGGCATAGTACTTAATGTCCAAATCAAAATTATCTTTCAAAACTTGACGAACCATTTCTGCCCCTTTTTGCCCCTCTTGTTCTCCTAACTCATAGGCTACGTTCAACTTGTTATCCGTCTGTTTTCTACCGTTAATGACTTGGCTGTAACCGTCTATATAAACCAAATTGTCACGCATGAAGCTGACCAGCTTAATTTTCTTATCCGAACCGCCAACATTTAGGACCATAATCGAGTCCGTTCTCGTTTCAGCACTGTTTTGGCCAATTCGTCCATCCGTCCCCATAATCAAAATATTGACCCCATCCTTGGTATCTTGACCATTAAAGACTTCTACTTTAGCAGCCTTAGCATTGGCAGGTTTGTTTGGATCAGCATTTGAATAGCCTTTTAGGAACATAAAAATCATGCCAAAACCGACACAGGCTAGAAGAGCAAGCAATCCAGCAAAAATACGCCCCCACCGTAGCTTCCTCTTTTTAGCTTTTTTCTTTGGAAGAGAATTGATCTTCTGGTATCTCTCAGAACGACTACGACTATTATAAGGAGGAATTGAAGCGTTAGTACTTGTCTTTCTATAATCCTCAGTCAATTCTTGACTTTCTGAGGTGGCGTCACTACTTGCCCTACTTAATTTATCTTGCAGGTAAACAAACTCTTTTTTCTCTCGCTCATTGAGGTAATGAATATTCTTAAAGAGATAGTCATAACGCAACTGCTCGTGATGGCTTAAAGGATTTTCTTTACTCATCTTCTCTCCTTTCCATGGTCTAATATTGGATAAATAGGATAGGCGCCCAATACTTTATATTGGATCCCAATCGCTTCTAATTCTTTTTGGGCAAAGTGGACCAAGTCCTTATCAGCATAGTCCACATCGATAATGAAAAAGTATTCTCCCAGTGCTGTCTTGAGTGGTCGACTTTCAATTTTTGTCAGGTCAATTCCTCGCCAAGCAAAGGTCGACAGGGCTTTATAAAGTGCACCTGGAAGGTTATCAGGTAAGGTCAAGGCCAAACTCATTTTTTCACTTTGTGCTTGCAAGGGAATAGCTGCACCTTCAGCTCCCAGAACCCAGAATCGTGTGAAATTGGCTTCCATTTCCTGAATATCCTCGGCAATCAGTTCCAAGCCATATTCTTCGGCAGAACTTCTAGGTGCAATAGCTGCGAAAAGTTTATCTGGATGTTCGGAAATAAAGCGGGCCGCATAGGCTGTACTAGCAGTCACCTCGATTTGAACCTCTGGATATTGTTCATCGATGAATTTCTTTCCTTGTGCCAAGGCTTGTGGGTGAGAAAAAATCTTTTCAATCTTAGTATGACCTGGAACCACCATCAACTGCTGATGAATGGGCTGAACGATTTCTGCAACTGCTTGAATGCGAGCCTGATGAAAAAGATAGTCCAAGGTTTCATGAACACTACCCTCGATAGAATTTTCAACTGGCACCACAGAATAGTCCACCAAGCCTTGCTCATAGGCCTTGATGACATCTGTAATGTTGGCAAAAGCCTGCAATTCCTCCTGAGGAAAAGCTGTCTGCACAACGTGGTGTGAAAATGATCCCTTGGGACCTAGATAAGCAATTTTCATCTCAGTTCCTCTACAATTTCCTCTGGGCTTAGCTTGGTCACATCCAAAATCCGACTAGCTACTTCCTCATACCAAGCCTGTCTTTCTTGAAAAATAACTGCTAATTCTTCCTTGCTATTATTGAGAAAAAGCGGACGCTGATTGTCCTCATCAGCTGATATGCGTTGGTAGAGGGTTTCAAAATCAGCTTTCAGGTAGATATTATCAGAATTTGTCTTGAGCAAGTCACGATTTTTCTGAGAAACGACTACTCCTCCACCAGTTGACACAACTTGGTCCGTTTCTAGTAACTCAGCTAGGACTTCTGATTCTATCTGACGAAAGGTCTCTTCTCCCTTTTCAGCGAAAAATTCCGCAATGGACATACCTAAGCGATTCTTGATTAGGGCATCCATATCAAGGTAATCTGGGTCCAAGCCTCTTGCAATAGTCGATTTGCCAGCCCCCATAAATCCGAGTAACACCTTAGCCATGAATCAAGCTCTCCAAATCATCAAAGAAGCTAGGGTAGCTGGTATTGATGGCTTCTGCACGGTCAAGCTCCACTTCTCCATCTGCAACCAAGAGGGCTGCAATGGCCGTCATCATACCAATACGGTGGTCACCAAAAGTATTGACTCTAGCACCGTGAAGGGCTGATTTTCCTTTGATAATCATTCCATCTGCTGTAGGTGTGATATTCGCACCCATGCTATTTAAGGCGTCTGCCACAACCTGAATGCGGTCTGTTTCCTTGACCTTGAGTTCCTCAGCATCCTTGATAACTGTTACACCTTGAGCTTGGGTCGCAAGTAGGGCGATAACTGGCAATTCATCAATCAAACGTGGAATCAAGGCACCACCAATCTCTGTTCCTTTCAAGTCAGAAGATTCAACAGTCAAAGTAGCAGATTTAGCGACTGGGTCAATTTCAGTTATTTCCAATTTTCCACCCATGGCGCGAATGACATCAATAATACCAGTACGCGTTTCGTTGACCCCCACATTTTGCAGCACTAGACGAGAATTTGGAACAATCAAACCTGCGACTAGCCAAAAGGCTGCACTGGAAATATCTCCTGGCACGACCACCTTTTGTCCAGTCAATTTTTGTGGCCCTTGGACTGTGATTTTCTTGCCGTCCACACTTAAATGGCCACCAAATTGTTGTAACATATCTTCAGTATGATTACGGGTGCATTCTTTTTCGATAATAACTGACTGCCCCTTAGCCTGCAAGGCCGCAAACATCAAGGCTGACTTGACTTGGGCAGAGGCAATCGGCAACTCATAATGAATAGGTGCTAGGTTTTTCGTCCCTTTTAAGCTAAGAGGAGGCAGATTTCGCTCAGTTTGACCTGAAATGCTGACGCCCATTTTTTTCAGTGGAAGGGTCACACGATCCATAGGACGTTTGGAAAGACTATCATCTCCAAACATTTCTACTTCGAAGTCTGCACCTGCAAGGACACCTGAAATCAGGCGAATCGAGGTTCCAGAATTTCCCATATCAAGGGCATTTTGCGGCGCTTTTAAGCCGTCCATACCGACACCTTGAATAGTAATAACCCCATCTTTGTCCTCAATCTCAACACCAAGGTCTCGAAAAATCTGCATAGTTGAGAGCACGTCCTCACCACGCAATATATCATAAACCTTGGTCTCACCCTCAGCCAAACTTCCAAAGATAATGGAACGGTGGCTGATAGACTTGTCACCTGGAACTCGGATACTGCCGTGTAAGTGGCGAATGTTTGTTTTTAGTTTCATACTAGACCTCATACTTGCAATACTTTTACCTATTTTATCATAAAAAGCCAGAAATTCCTTAAAATTTCTGACTTTATGATAGTTATTTTCTTATTTTAGCAATTCTGAAACTGGTTCGAAAACAATTTTTTCAATGTCAGAAAGGTAAATGGCCAATTGTTGTTGCTTGGTAAAAAATTCTGACAAGAGGCTATTTCCTTGAATCTGCTTGCCAAAGCCTTCCATCTTCGCTTGGAAGGAAGCGTCTAGCATTTGACCTGTCTGTGCCAGTCTTTGAATTTCGTCTTGGAAGGCAACATATTCTGTAAAGATTTTACTTGCCTCAGCATCTGCTGAAATAGCATCTTTAGCTGCTTTGACAGCCTTGTATTCTGGTAATTCGCGTAAACCACGACTGAGTTCGTTAGCACTATCGTAAATATTTGACATGATGTTCTCCTTATTTAAAATTACTAATCACTCTGTGGTCATTATTATTGTGAAATCACTTTTATATGACCTCTTGAATGTCCATTGCTTAATTCCTTATCTGGTATATACTCTATCTTCAAAGTTCCTAAATTAGAACCTGTTTTTATTTCATTTGACATAAGATTATCAAAATAGTGATCTATCTCATCATCGGATAAGGATGATTCAATCGATTTAACAATATCATGAAATACTTCTTTCATTCCTGCAACACCAGATTCACTATTTTCATTTGTATGATTTATTGTTACATTGATTTTATCAGTATCATTTGCATGTAAAAGCTCCAAGTAGTATCCGTAGCTTGATGCGAAATATTTTATTTTTATATTTCCTTTTTTGATATTTTCTAATGGGCTATTAGAATTTTGATTATAGCTATTGATAAACTCATTAACAATTCTATCGTCTACATACTTTGAATTGGTTTTCTCTTAACTTATTTCCTTGTTGGATGGTTCATTTTTTGTCTCAACACTTGATTCTGAAGTAGTTTTCACATCTTTTTTAAGAGCGTAAGCTCTAAGTAAGATAAAAGAAATAAAGATAACACCAAATATGAATCTAGGCTCTATTTTAGGCATAATTTTCTCCTTATTTGATAACGACTGTATAGTCGGTGTTTTCTGTTATGAGGTGCTCGGCTCGTTCCAAGTCCTGAGCATTTTTAAATGAAATTTGTAGAATCCCGTGAATATCCTCACGGTTTTCCTCGTTGATGTGGATGTTAACCAAGGAAGTTCCACGTAGCAATTCCAAAATCCGCAAGATGACATCTTCTTCATCGGGAACATCGACATAGAGGTCGTAAGAGCTATCCACACCGCCACGCTTATGGATTTCCATGGCCTGACGTTGCTCACGTGCCTGATTGAAAAAGTTCCAAATCTGCTCCTCATCTCCCTTGCTGATAGCCTGACCTACCTCATCCAAACGCTCCTTGAAATCCGCAATTCGATCCAGAATAGTTTCACGATTGGACAAGAGAATGGAGGTCCACATACCCGGTTCACTTTCCGCAATTCGAGTCATATCTCGAAAACCACCTGCCGCAAAGCGGTTTGCCATCTCATGTTTTTGAGCATAGACCGCGGTCTGTTCCATGAGACTAGAAGCCAGAATATGAGGAAAATGGCTAATCTGAGAAGTGACACGATCATGCTCCTTGGCATCAATCTCGATAAAGCGAGCATGAAGACCTGAAAGCAAGTCCCTCATTTCCTCAAGCGTGTCCTGACCTGTCAGGCTCGAAGGTGTAAAAATATAATAGGCATTTTCAAAAAGATTGACATCTGCCGAAGCAGCCCCTGTCTTGTGACTACCAGCCATGGGATGGGCCCCGACAAAGCGAATAGATTTGCCAGCCAAATACTGCTCCGCCGCATCCACAATGGCTGACTTGGTCGAACCAGCATCTGAAATAATCACGCCTTCTTTCAAATCCAAATTAGTCAACTCCTTAATGAAAGCAATGGTTTGTTTGATTGGCAAGCTGAGGATAATGATATCTGCCAAAGGAGCAAAACTAGCAAAATCATCCGTTGCACGGTCAATCATGCCTTCTTTCAAGGCGATATCTCTCGAAGCTTGACTACGATTATAACCCAAAATTTCATAATCTGGATGATCGCGTTTGATACCAAGTGCCATCGAGGCACCGATCAAACCAAGACCTGCGATATAGATTGTTTTTGCCATAGGAACTCCTTAATAGTTCTTTGTATAGTCTCGGTGTTTGGCCACTGCTTCTTTTAATTCCTCTAGATTGTCTGATGAGAATTTTTCAAGGATTTCTTGTGCCAGAACCGTTGCCACAACGGCTTCCATGACCACTCCTGCTGCTGGAAGAGCAGTCGGATCACTTCTCTCCACAGTTGCCTTGTAAGGTTCATGGGTTTCGATATCCACACTCATGAGTGGTTTGTAGAGAGTAGGAATGGGCTTCATAACGCCTCGAACAACGATGGGTTGCCCATTGGTCATACCACCTTCAAAGCCGCCCAGATTGTTGGTACGGCGAGTATAGCCGTCTTCTTTAGACCAGAGAATTTCATCCATGACTTGGCTGCCTTTACGATAACCAGCCTCAAATCCAAGACCAAATTCTACCCCTTTAAAGGCATTGATAGAAACAACTGCCTGAGCCAATCGCGCATCCAATTTTCTGTCCCATTGGACATAGGAACCAAGACCAACTGGGACTCCTCCGACGACTGTCTCCACAACCCCACCGATGGTATCACCGTCACGTTTGATTTGGTCAATATAATCCTTGATTTCCTGTTCCCTTTCTTGGTTGACAATAGAAACTTCAGACTGGGCAGCTCTTTCCTTAATCTCAGCAACTGTTAGATTTTCAGGAACATCGATTTCCTTGCCACCAAAGACAACGACATGGTTGGCAATCTCCATATCCAGTTCAGCCAAGAGGCGTTTGGCTACTGCCCCAACTGCCACCCGCATGGTGGTTTCACGGGCAGATGAGCGCTCCAAGGAATTTCTTAAATCGTCAAAACGGTACTTGATGCCCCCAACCAAATCGGCGTGACCAGGACGTGGATGGGTGATTTTTCGTTTGCTTTTAAGGCGGTCTTCAATGTCTTCCACAGACATAATATCCAGCCATTTCTGATGGTCCTTATTGATGACATCCATAGTAATAGGAGCCCCAGTCGTCTTTCCGTGGCGAACGCCAGAAGTAAAGAAAACCTGATCACTCTCAATCTTCATACGACCACCGCGGCCGTATCCACCCTGACGGCGTTTAAGGTCGACATTAATATCCTCAGCTGTCAAAGGAAGTCCAGCTGGAATTCCTTCAATGATAGCCGTCAGACGCGGGCCGTGTGATTCTCCTGCAGTTAAATATCTCATACATTCTCCTTATTTTACCAAGTAGTCTTTCATCTCTTCCAGAGAAACTGGGTGAATGGTTGCCGAACCAAGCTCTGGCACCAAGACCAATTTCAAGGTATTGCCACGCGCTTTCTTATCATGAGTCAAAGCTTGATAAAGCTTATCAACATCCCAGTTTTCATAGTCAACAGGTAGTCCAAATTTCTGACACATGGTTGTAATGGATTGGGTAATGCCAGCTGGCATAAGATCTTTTCCCTCAGCAACCTTGGAAATCTGTACCATGCCCATGGCCACAGCTTCTCCATGCATGACCTTGCCATAACCAGCCGTCGCTTCAATGGCATGACCAATAGTGTGGCCAAAGTTGAGGTAAAGGCGAACACCATTGTCCAACTCATCCTCAACTACCATCTTGCGCTTGACCTGACAAGAATGTTCAATCAAAATCTCTGCATATTCCAGAATGCTCTCTACAGAACCGTCCAACTCCGTCAAAAGATTCCAGAGTTCCACATCCTCAATCAAGCCATACTTGATAACTTCACCCATTCCTTCAATCAACTCTCTTTTTCCAAGCGTTTCAAGGACAAGCGGATCAATCAGAACCCCATCTGGTTGGGCAAAGCTCCCCACCATATTTTTAGCAAATGGAGTGTTAACGCCTGTCTTTCCACCGATAGAAGAATCAACCTGAGCTGTCAAGCTGGTCGGAATCTGAACAAAGTGAATGCCCCGCATATAGGTAGAGGCTACAAAACCAGCCAGGTCCCCAACGACACCGCCACCAAGAGCTACGATTCCATCGCTACGAGTCAGACCCTGCTTAACTAGGAATTCATAGACTTTCTGAACAGTAGTAAGATTTTTTCTTTCTTCCCCTTCCAAAAAGTCAAATACCGCTACCTGAAAACCAGCATCTTCTAGGCTGAGTTTGACCTTCTCTGCATAGAGAGAGGCTACATGGTTGTCAGTTACTATAACCACTTTTTGTGGTTGCCAAAGTTCTCGCAACCATTGACCAGCCTGAGCCAGACAGCCTTTTTCAATCTGAATATCATAAGGATGATGAGGAATATCGATTCTGATTTTCATAGGAGAATCTCCTTTTCTTTATTGGTATTTTTCTGTTAAGGACTGCCAAATCTCTTCTGTCGGCATTTCCTTGCCTGTCCACAGTTTAAAAGCTTCTGCAGCCTGATAGAGCAACATCCCCAGACCATTGACGGCTGGATTGCCCTGATTTCTAGCCCATTTTAAAAATGGCGTTTCAAAGGGTTGGTAAATAATATCTGCCACTAAGAGAGTTTCTGGTAGGACAATGTTTTCAGGAACTGGAGATGATTGACCTTCCATCCCTACACTTGTCGCATTAACAAGTAAATCCGACTCAGCAATCCTTGCTTGCAGTTCAGGAACATCTTCTAAAGCATACAAGTCCACTTTAAAGCCTGTCTGCTCCTGTAACTTGGTCAGGTAAGGTCTTGTTTTTTCCATGGAAACTGAACGAACAAAGACCGAAATCTGACTGACGCCGTCCAAAATAGCTTGTGCCAAAATGGACTTGGCCGCACCACCTGCACCCAGCAGGGTCATCTTCTTACCTGTAATTGTAAAAGAAGGCAAGCTCTTAAAAAATCCCTTGCCATCTGTATTATATCCAATTAAATTGCCATTCTCATTGACAACCGTATTAACTGCACCGATTAAGCGCGCCTCATCGCTCAATTCATCCAAATAAGGAATCACCTGCTCCTTATAAGGCATGGACAGGTTGATTCCAAACATCTGGTAGCGACGAATATTAGCCACTGTTTCTGCCAAGTCCCCTGCTTCAATCTCCCAAGCCACGTAAACACCGTTAGTAGCTGTCGCTTCGAAGGCGCTGTTGTGTATAAAGGGGGAAATAGAATGCTTAATAGGATTGGCAACAACGGCAGCTAAACGTGTATAGCCATCAAGCTTCATCCAAAATCTCCCGAATTTTTTTCATGTTAGCTAGGGAAATCTGACCTGGGGCACTTGCCTCATCTAGACTAGCAAAGGACCAGCTAGAACCAGTCACATCCGCAGTGATACGAGAGACCTTGCCCACCTTGCCCATAGAAATGGTCACATATTCCTGTTCAGGATTGAGGGTTTTAAAGCCTCGTGTATAGTTCATCAAGTCTAAGACATCCTGCTCCGTATGAGCCATAGCCGCAACCTTGACAAGTTTTGGATTTAAGCTCGTCAACTCTGACAAGATTTCCATCATATTTTCAGGTGTTTCTTGGAAATTGTGGTAACTCAAAACGAGATTTGGGAAGTCCAGCATTTCCTCAAAAACATCCTTGTAGCTATAGTACTCAAAATCAATATAGTCTGGTTGATAGAGTTGCGCCACTTCCTTGATTAGATGGATATATTCTTCTGGAGAAAGGTCGATTTCTCCCCCCTCAGCGCAAGTTCGCAGGGTGAAAACCAACTCACGACCTGCGAATTTTTCAAAAATAGCTGGAGCTACCTGCAAAATCGCTTCTTTAGGCAGATAGTCGGCACGCCATTCAATGATGTCGGCATCCAGGTACCTCGTGGCATCTAGAGCCTGAGCCTCCTCTAAACTTCTTGGCATTACTGAAACGATTAATTTCATTTACTAACCTTCATACTAATCACCTTGAGGTAATTACTACTTTCATCTTTTTTATTATAGGCGAAATCTGCTGGAAGACCGTATTTGTTTAAAATCTGGTAACTTCTTCCTGCAAAGCCTTTATCAATTTGTTCTGTAAATTTCTGACGGGAAACATTGGCAGCATTAGTACTAGCAATGATAATCCCTCCCGAATTTAAAATCTCAAGACTCTGGGAAATCAACTTGTGATAATCCTTGACCACAGAAAATGTTTGTTTTTTGTTCCGAGCAAAGCTAGGCGGATCTAGGACAATGACATCATAGGTCAAGCCTTTTCGTTTGGCATATTTGAAATATTCAAAGACATCCATGACTATAAAACGATGCTCGTCTGTGCTGATTCCATTTGCCTGAAAATGCGCTTGAGACAATTCTCGTGAACGTTTAGCTAGGTCAACAGAAGTTGTCTGACTTGCTCCTCCCATGGCCGCAGCTACTGAAAAGGCTGCTGTGTAGGAAAACATATTGAGCAAGGATTTACCCATAGCCAATCCATCCACTAAACTACCGCGAACTTCATGCTGATCGAGGAAAATCCCTGTCATCAAGCCATCTTTCATAAAGACTTGATACAGGACACCATTTTCCAAAACAGTGAAAAAGTCAGGTGCTTCTTGACCATAAACATGGGCAGATTCATAGTCTAATCCCTTAAAGCGGATCTTCTCATAGGTCCCTAAAACCTCAGGAAAAACCTGTCTAAAAGCTTCTGAGATAACCTTGCGAATCTGATAAACATAAGAGTTATACCATGAAAAGACAGCATAGTCGCCATAAAGGTCCACTGTCAGACCCCCAAAGCCATCTCCCTCTTGGTTGAAGAGACGAAAGGCAGTTGTCAAATCATCTTGATAATAGGCTTTTCTCTTTTCTTTGGCTTGTCTAAACAGCGTTTCAAAGAAAGCTTGATTAAAGGTCACCTTCTCTTTGCTGATAAACCAGCCCAAGCCCTTGTTTTGTTGGGAAAGGTAGGCAGTCCCAACAAAATTTCCATCTTGACTATGGACTTCCACTTCCTGATCCTTGAGATTGACATTCTCAAGATCGCTGGCTTCTAGTAAAACTAGACCTTTGGTAAGCTTTTTTTCAACCCGCTTACTGACTCTTATTCTATTCATAACTACCATTATATCAAATTTTTAGACAATTCTCAAAAAAGAAACTACCCTTGCTTTTTTACTCTTCTTTTAAAAAATGGTATACTAATACTAATTAAAAATTAGGAAGTAAATGTGTGAGAATTAATTTTAACAAAATCCAAAAAGCCATGGGTACCAGACTGGGTTTTGTCCTAACCCTTTTAATCCTCTATTGGCTCAAAACCTTATTAGCCTATACCGTTGATTTTAACTTAGATATTCAAGTAGGCAAATTGCAGGGAAATTACCTTGCCTTTATCGCCTTTTTCAACCCCCTTCCTTTGGGCCTCCTTCTACTAGCTCTAGCTCTCTATGCTCGGTCAACCAAGATTTTTTATAGTATTAGTATAGCTATTTATAGCCTTTTATTCATTTGGCTCTATTCCAATGTCTTTTACTATCGAGAATTTAGTGACTTTATCACGGCTAATAGCATGAAGGTTGTCAGCAAAGTTTCTGTTGGTACTGCGGAACTAGAGTTGCTGCGTCCTTGGGATTTTATCTATTTTATGGATTTCCCAGTACTGGCTTTTCTTTTCTTTAAAAAATTCATCCATTTGGATAGGAGACCTTTCAAATTTCGCTCGAGTGTTGCTATCACTGTTCTCTCAGCCTTGCTCTTTTCTGCTAACCTTTTCTTGGCCGAGATTGAACGTCCCGATCTCCTATCAAGAGGATTTTCTAATTATTATGTTGTCCGCGCTCTTAGTTTGCCAGCCTTTTTAGGTTATAGTGCCAACCAATCCTACAGCGCCAACAAAGAACGTGCCAAGGCTTCTGAGACTGACCTTCAACCTATCACAGATTATATTCAAGAGCATTCGGCTAAACCTAATCCAGACTATTTTGGCTTAGTCAAAGGGAAAAATGTAATCTATCTCCACTTGGAGAGTTTCCAGCAATTCCTGCTTGACTACAAACTCAACATAGATGGAACTGAACACGAAGTCACTCCCTTCCTTAATTCCCTCTACCATTCGCAATCAACCCTAGCCTTTTCTAATATCTTTAACCAAGTCAAGGCTGGTAAAACCTCAGATGCGGAAACTATGTTGGAAACTGGTCTGTTTGGACTTAACCAAGGTTCTTTCATGGTCAACTACGGTGGTACCAATACCCAGCAGGCAGCACCTTTTATCCTATCAAAAAACGGCTACCAATCAAGTGCTGTCTTTCACGGTAATATCGGGACCTTCTGGAATCGAAATACGACCTACAAACAATGGGGCTACCAATACTTCTTTGACGCATCCTACTTCACCAAGCAAGACAGTAGCAATTCTTTCCAATATGGTTTAAATGATAAAATCATGATGAAAGATTCTATCCAATATCTGGAGCATTTACAGCAGCCTTTTTATGCCAAGTATATCACGGTGTCCAATCACTATCCCTATGCTAGCAATCTGACTGGCGATGAGCTTGGTTTCCCCTTAGCCAAAACCAAAGATGAAACAATCAATGGCTACTTCCAAACAGCCAACTATCTGGACAGTGCCATCAAAGCCTTCTTTGACTATCTCAAAGAAAGTGGCCTCTATGAAAAATCCATCATCGTCATTTACGGAGACCATTATGGAATTTCCAACTCCCGCAATCCTGACCTGGCTCCCTTGATTGGCAAGACTTCTGAGAACTGGTCTAACTACGACAATGCCATGTTGCAACGAGTGCCTTTTATGGTAGTCATGCCTGGTTATGAAAAGGGGCAAATCATCAATACCTACGGTGGACAAATCGATATCTTACCGACTCTCGAACACCTCCTTGGTATTGAGTCCAATTCCTTCCTTCAAGTTGGACAAGACCTTCTGTCTCCAGATCATCAAGAAATCGTTGCCTTTCGAACTGCCAATTCCTTCGTCACACCAAAATATACTAGCTATGACGGACGAACCTACTATACTGAGAGCGGTCTTGAAATCAGCAATCTTGATGAACAAGCTCAGACTGAACTGGAAAGTGTTCGTCAGGCAGCCAGTCAACAACTGAAAATCAGCGACCAGATTCAAACTGGTGATTTGATACGTTTCTACCAAGCAGATCATCTTGGAACAGTTGATACAGAAAGTATTTCTTACCTCAATTCCTTACCAATTCTGCAAAAGATTGAGCAGGAAAAAGGTAGTCAATCAACCAGTCTCTTTAGCCAACGACAAGGTAAGACCAGTACTGACCTTTTCAAGGCACCAAGTTACCAAGAACTCCACCCCGAGTCTGCCGAAACCGAATCAAAATCACAATAAAAATGCTCTTCCATCGTGGAGGAGCATTTCTTTTTATCAATGAAAATCAAAGAGCAAACTAGGAAGCTAGCCTCAGATTAACTGCGAGATTGTAGGTAGAGAGGTTGTATCAGCAATATATGTCTGTCAAATTTAGTGACAAATATAGTAGAAGAAAGGATGAAGAAATAAATCAGCTTCAGCAGATATATGGAAAATTTGATTTTATAGAACAGCCTTTTGTTACAAACTCAATATACTATCAATAAATAATATTATAGAAGCAACAATAATTATAATTTCACCTATCTGCATAATCCTATTTCGAACTCTAAATATATGTTCTATCAAAAATACTTGAAAAAGACACATTATAGGAATTAATGTTTTTGAAATTGAAAAATATCCAAATAAATAAACTATAAACAACAATAATAGAACTATATTATATTTCTTATTCAAAACATTCCTCCCTATATATTTTTGATTACCAATCTTAATCATTTACAACTACATTCTAACAAACTATAAAAGCGTTTGTCGAATTGACTTTATCAATCAAGCGACCAACTATCTCATCTTTTTTCTATCTCTGCCAATATGCGTGACAGGTAGTAATGATAGCCAAAAATAGCAAGACCAAGCAAGAGGATAAGAGATCCTACTCCCAAGCTAATGGCAAGGATAGGTGAGAGAGACCGAACCAAGAATAAGCTCCCAATTACAAGGGCCATCAGGATTGCAATATAAATAAGCAGTAAAACTATTGCTACTATACGATTTGAACGATTCACCAGGTCCGTAATGCTACTCCAATTGGTTGACAGATTTTTCACGTCCTTAAGGTAATGGTGGCAAGAAAGGATGACACTGGCAAGGGTCCAGACTGCAAGAAGGTAAATCATCGAAAGGATGGGCAAGCCTAAATATAGAGAAAGGCCAAGTAAAATCAGAACTGGTAAAAAAGACTGGACAGCAAATATAATCCAAAATTTCACTTTCACATAACGAGCAAAGTCAAAGGGTAAACTCTTAAGAAAATCAACATTTTCTCTCTCCAAGGACAAGGCAATTGAATGCAGGCTGGTGATATTGTTATTGACAACTGCTATAAAGAGAGCTATAAAAAACAAGGGTAACCAGTATGGAGGATGAATGTCTGGAACTATCTGAGAATCTCGGATTTTGGAAATCAGACCGATCATCATGAGATAAGGAAGGAAAGCACTTGTAAAAAGCACTGTAATCACGCCAGTCCCCTGTCCCAAGAGGGTGAAGTGGTAGCGTAAAACCATACGGAAAAATCCCTTTTTAGTAGTTGAAATTCTCTCCTTACTGCGACGTTCTTTCTTGACCTTCTCCTCACTGTTAAGCAGAATCACGTCATAAAAATGAGGAAAAACCTTCTTTTTGGTCAGGTAAAGCAAGAAAACAGTTAAAGCTATCCAAGCGAGCAGACCCAGTATGGCTTCTGTCGAAAAAGGCTCCACTGCTATTTTATAAAAGATATGAAGAGGATAAAGGAGAAATGGAATGTCTCTAACTTTGTCAACAATACTTCCAAAAGTCGACTGTAGAAAGAGGACAAATATTAAAGGTATGAGAACCCCTATCCCAATCATCACATTGGCAAAAATAGACTGATACTTTCTGAAGACCCTAGTCTGAGCCAAGAAATGTACTGCCACTACCATCACTAAAGTAACAGAGACAAATAATAAGGCCAAGGACAGCAGCATCAAAGGCAAGCCCAGCCACAGAGAAGGAGCTAGCCTAATATAGAGGACTAGAAAATAAGCTAGAATTGGTACAATTCCAGTTAGAGCTGGCAAGAGAACAGACAGTCCTTTAGCAATTATAATCTCTGATTCTTTAAAGGCATAGGGTCTATACGATACCAAGTCCTTACTCTCATAAAAGACATTGTAAAATGCAGTGAAAGAAGTTGAAAAGGCAAGCACCAGTAAAATAGCAACCATGCTACTAAAAAAACTTGGTATTTCCTCAAAAGGAAAACGAAAGGCTATATTTATAAACATGATGAGCATCAAGAGACTGGAAAAAATGTAAGAACTTAGGACTCTAGCGGAAACATTTACTTTTTTTCCAGGATTTTTAGCTTGCTTCTTTCGTAGGTTAGCCAGATTAGCTTCTTGAGATGAATAGAGGATATTGATATCAACTAATTTTTTAATGACCTTGAGACGCATCTGAAACCTCCTCTTTTCTACCAGCAAGGCTAAGGTAGATACTTTCCAAAGACTGGTCTGGGTGGTCTTTTCTCAAGTCCTCTACGCTACCACAATAAATCAAATGCCCCTTTTTCAAAATGGCAATCCGATCACAGACTTGCTCGGCTACCTCAAGGACATGAGTTGAAAACAAGACTGTCTTCCCTTTTTGTGCATGTTCCTTCATCATCTGCTTCAAATCAAAGGCAGCCTGGGGATCCAAACCAGTCAAGGGTTCGTCCAAGACCCAAATATCAGGATCGGACAAGAGTGCCCCGATGACAAAGACTTTCTGACGCATTCCGTGAGAAAGAGTTTCAATAACTTGATAGCGATTTTCAGCAAAGTCAAAAACGTCCAATAACCTAGCTAGACTAGCTTCCAAGTCAGAGCTAATCAGATCATAGGATGAAGCGATCAATTCCCAAAATTCATTGGCTGTTAAGCGTAAAAATAAGTCAGGCGAGTCTGCTACGTAGCCAATCTTTCGTTTAATAGCTAAACGATTTTCCGATAACTCCTGACCATCTACCAGAATACGACCACTGCTGGGTGAAATGATACTGACTAGGGATTTTATAGTGGTCGATTTTCCAGCACCGTTATGGCCAATCAAACCCATAATCTCCCCATTTTCAATCTGCAAATTGAGATTGCTCAAAGCCTCTTTATCACCATACAACTTACTAACATTTTGAAATTCAATCATGGGCTGACTCCTATCTTTTATCTATATTACATACTGTTATACTAGCACTTTGATACAAAAAAATCAACACTTTATTTTAAGTAGTTAAAATATATTTTTTCTATCTTACGCAAACGTTTGCCCTAAGAGATACTTTATGATAGAATAAAGAACAAGATTGACAAGTAAGAGGAAACATCATGCAAAATCAAACACTCATGCAATACTTTGAATGGTATCTGCCCCACGACGGTCAGCACTGGACGCGTCTGGCTGAAGATGCTCCACACCTAGCTCATCTGGGAATCAGCCACGTCTGGATGCCACCAGCCTTCAAGGCTACCAATGAAAAAGATGTCGGCTATGGGGTCTATGACTTATTCGACCTAGGCGAGTTTAACCAAAAAGGAACTGTCCGCACCAAGTATGGTTTTAAAGAAGACTATCTTCAAGCCATTCAAGCTCTAAAAGCACAGGGAATTCAACCTATGGCCGATGTGGTGCTCAATCACAAGGCTGCTGCTGATCACATGGAAGCCTTTCAGGTTATTGAAGTGGATCCTGTAGACCGTACAGTTGAACTTGGGGAACCCTTCACTATCAATGGATGGACTAGCTTTACCTTCGATGGTCGCCAAGATACCTACAATGACTTCCACTGGCACTGGTACCACTTCACCGGTACAGACTACGATGCCAAACGCCGAAAGTCTGGGATTTATCTGATCCAAGGGGACAACAAGGGTTGGGCAAATGAGGAATTGGTCGATAATGAAAACGGCAACTATGACTACCTCATGTATGCCGATCTAGACTTTAAACATCCTGAAGTCATTCAAAACATCTATGACTGGGCTGACTGGTTCATGGAAACGACTGGTGTAGCTGGTTTCCGCTTGGATGCCGTTAAACACATTGACTCTTTCTTCATGCGCAATTTTATCCGTGATATGAAGGAAAAATACGGTGAGGATTTCTATGTTTTTGGTGAATTTTGGAATCCTGACAAGGAAGCCAATCTGGACTATCTTGAAAAAACGGAAGAACGCTTTGACCTTGTTGATGTTCGTCTCCACCAGAATCTCTTTGAAGCCAGTCAAGCTGGCGCAAACTATGACCTTCGTGGCATTTTCACAGATAGCTTGGTTGAACTCAAGCCTGACAAGGCTGTGACTTTTGTCGACAACCACGATACCCAACGTGGTCAGGCTCTTGAGTCTACTGTTGAAGAATGGTTCAAACCAGCAGCCTATGCTCTCATTCTATTACGCCAAGACGGCCTTCCATGTGTCTTTTACGGAGACTACTATGGAATTTCAGGAAAATATGCCCAAGAAGATTTCAAAGAAGTCCTTGACCATCTCCTAGCTATCCGAAAAGATTTGGCTTATGGAGAACAAACAGACTACTTTGATGACCCTAACTGTATCGGTTGGGTACGTTCAGGTGCTGAACATCAATCCCCAATCGCAGTCTTGATTTCAAACGACCAAGAAAACAGCAAGTCAATGTTTGTCGGCCAAGAATGGGCTAACCAAACCTTTGTAGATTTACTTGAAAACCACCAAGGTCAAGTTACAATCGATGAGGAAGGTTATGGACAATTCCCAGTCTCAGCTAGATCCGTAAGTGTCTGGGCAGCCAATACTATCTAATAGCTCATAATAACCAAGCCAGGTCCAAGCGGATTTGGCTTTTTCGTAGTCACAAAAAGACCTACCCAAATGGATAGATCTTTATTATCTTACAATTTACCTGCTACCGCATCCAACAATTCTTGGATCTTAGCTTGGTTGCTTCCTCCTGCCATGGCCATGTCTGGTTTACCACCACCACGTCCATCGACGATTGGAGCCAATTCTTTAACAAGGTTTCCTGCATGAAGGTCTTTTGTCTTGCTTGCTACAAGGACATTGACCTTGTCACCAATAGCAGCAACAAGGACAAGAAGATCAGAGTAGTCTTTTTGTTTCCAGTTATCTGCAAAGGTACGAAGGGCGCCAGCATCTGATACAGATACTTGACTAGCTATATAACGGTAACCGTTGACTTCCTTAACGTCCTTGAATATATCGCCTGCGGCAGCTGCTGCGGCTTTTTCTTTCAACTCAGCATTTTCTTTTTGCAATTGACGAAGTTGTTCTTGAAGTCCTTCTACCTTGTGAGGGACTTCCTTGACTTGAGGTGCTTTCAAGGTTGCTGCGACAGCTTTAAGAGCGTCTTCTTGTTCACGGTAGGCTTCAAAGGCTTCCTTACCAGTCACTGCCAAGATACGGCGAGTTCCTGAACCGATCCCTTCTTCTTTGACAATCTTGAAGAGACCAATCTCAGAAGTGTTGCCAACGTGGGTACCACCACAAAGCTCGATAGAATAGTCGCCGATAGTCACGACACGGACTTCCTTGCCGTATTTCTCACCAAAGAGGGCCATAGCTCCCATTTCTTTGGCAGTGTCAATATCCGTTTCAACTGTCTTCACTTCAAGAGCTTCCCAGATTTTTTCGTTGACTTGCTGTTCAATGGCACGCAATTCTTCAGCAGTTACTGCTTGGAAGTGGGTAAAGTCAAAGCGAAGGAATTCCACTTCGTTAAGAGATCCTGCTTGTGTCGCATGGTTTCCAAGGATGTTGTGAAGGGCAGCGTGAAGCAAGTGAGTCGCAGTGTGGTTTTTCATGACACGGTGACGACGATTAGTATCGATTGCCAAGGTATATTCTTGGTTCAAGGCAAGTGGTGCAAGAACTTCAACCGTGTGAAGGGCTTGTCCGTTTGGTGCTTTTTGAACATTTGTCACAGTAGCCACAACCTTACCTGACTCATCCAAGATTTGACCGTGGTCAGCAACCTGTCCACCCATTTCAGCGTAAAATGGCGTTTCCGCAAAGATAAGTGAGGCAGTTCCTTCTGACACAGCTTCCACTTCTGCATTGTCAGCCACGATAGCTACCAATTTAGAAGACAATTGGCTAGCATTGTAGTTGAAGACACTTTCTACAGTGATGTTTTGAAGGGTTTCATTTTGCATACCCATTGAGCCACCCTTGACAGCTGAGGCACGCGCACGTTCTTGCTGTTCTTTCATGGCTGCTTCAAAACCTTCACGGTCCACAGTCATACCCGCTTCTTCAGCGATTTCTTCTGTCAATTCAACTGGGAATCCATAAGTGTCATAAAGTTTGAAGACATCTGAACCAGCAATAACAGATTGACCTTTTTCTTTCAAGTCTGCTACGATGCCTTGGGCAAAGTGTTGACCTGAGTGAAGGGTACGCGCAAATGACTCTTCCTCGCTCTTAACGATTTTTTCGATAAAGTCACGTTTTTCAAGCACTTCTGGGTAGTAGCTTTCCATGATTTTACCAACAGTTGGAACCAATTTGTAAAGGAAAGGCTCGTTGATTCCCAATTTTTGACCATGCATAGAAGCACGACGGAGAAGACGACGAAGGACGTACCCACGACCTTCATTTCCTGGAAGGGCACCATCACCGATGGCAAATGAAAGTGAACGGATGTGGTCAGCGATGACCTTAAAGCTCATGTTGTCGCCATCCTGGTCATAGACCTTACCAGACAATTTCTCCACTTCACGAATGATTGGCATGAAGAGGTCTGTTTCAAAGTTTGTCTTAGCCCCTTGGATAACCGCCACCAAACGCTCCAAACCAGCGCCCGTATCAATGTTCTTGTGTGGCAATTCCTTGTATTCGCTACGAGGAACAGCAGGGTCTGCATTAAATTGTGACAAAACGATGTTCCAGATTTCGATATAGCGGTCGTTTTCAATATCTTCTGCAAGAAGACGAATACCGATATTTTCTGGATCAAAAGCTTCTCCACGGTCAAAGAAGATTTCTGTATCAGGTCCAGAAGGTCCAGCACCGATTTCCCAGAAGTTGTCCTCGATTGGAATCAAATGACTTGGGTCCACTCCCACTTCAATCCAACGGTTGTATGAATCTTTATCATCTGGATAGTAGGTCATGTAAAGTTTCTCAGCTGGGAAGTCAAACCATTCTGGGCTTGTCAAAAGCTCATAAGCCCAAGTAATCGCTTCGTCACGGAAGTAATCCCCGATAGAGAAGTTCCCCAACATTTCAAACATGGTATGGTGACGTGCAGTCTTCCCTACGTTTTCAATATCGTTGGTACGGATCGCCTTTTGGGCATTGGTAATACGTGGATTTTCTGGGATAATAGTCCCGTCAAAGTATTTCTTAAGGGTTGCTACCCCAGAGTTGATCCACAAAAGAGTTGGGTCATTTACAGGAACCAAACTCACTGATGGTTCTACAGAGTGACCTTTGGTCGCCCAGAAGTCAAGCCACATTTGGCGTACTTGTGCACTAGATAGTTGTTTCATATTGTCTCCTTATTTACTTCTTTAATGTGATTGGCTTTCCAGCATTTCCACATAGTCAATCGCGACACAGAGGGAAATGACTAGGTCTGCATAAGCGTCCTCAAGGACCGTTACGGTATAGGTAGAGGTCAGATGGAAGAGTTCCTTCTTAATTTCCGCAATCAGCTGATCGCGATCATCCAGCAATTTGAAATTCAAATCCCAGATATTGCCCTCGATACGAAGACCTAGATTATCAAACTCATACTTATCTCGCCAGAAGGTCAACTTCTTGCGAATGACAAAACTCGAGCCATCCCGAAGCTGAATCTCAAAACGAGGAAGCAAGGTCAAGATTTCTTTACTGATCTGACTGACCTGTTCACCATAGGCGTCATAGATGGTAAAAGTCTTAGGAATTTGGAAAAAAGATCCCTCCACCTGATAGGCGATTTCTCCCCTGTCATCCTTGATAGCGAAGCGTTCGCCTCCAAGACGAAACTTTTGTTTGACAAGAAATGTTTTCATCAACACCTCCAAAAAATCAAAAGACAAGCTCATATCACGAAGGGCGAAAAACCGCGGTACCACCTTCATTCAATGAACTTATCATTCTCTTATTCTTATGCAATTGTATGATTGAGTAGCATGACTTCCTAGCTTAGATGGCTCGCAGCACCGCCATTTCTCTGGACTAAGACAACTGAAAATCAATTCTCAACTTCCTTATTATAACGTTTTTTTAAGCTTGCGTCAACTGAAAATGATTCTTGTGAGATAGACACTGTCATTAGCGTTTGATTTTCCCAAAAACTTACTACCATCTCATCTGCTATACATATCTTGCTATAATATTTATTTTTGCATAGCTACGATTTCTCTATTCCTTCCTCTGATGATTCTTATTTCCAGCGTCATGCTTAGGATTGCTATTGGCTTCACAGTTAGCTGGTCCCCACAAAGGATTGGCATCTCAGATATCTGATATACCTGTCATACTCAAAATAGCTCTCTAAACCAAATGAACTATCTGTCGTATAATGTAACAATTCTAGCCCCCTGTATTTTTTCAACCTTCAATAGCTTAATGGGGGTTTGGTTCATTTCATAGTGTTTTGCACTACGCCCTTCTGGCAACTCAGCCTGTATTTTTCTTCTAAAAACTGAAACAGGATAGCAAATATCAGTGTTCTTAACCTTCTTATCATATTTATCAAACAAAAAATAAAATTCTTTATCTCTATGTTGAAAATGCAATAAATACTTTGCTTTAATCTTCGACCCAATTTTATTTGGGTCAAAATAGTACAATCCCTTTAAATTAACACTTATATTTTCTAGCATCGTATAAATTAAATTCAGAGAAGTTGCTCTAGATAAAAATGCAGCCTTATGCTGAGATGTATCTTTATCTAAATCATAAAAAGTGATATGATTCCCCAAAATTTGGTTATATATCCTCTGAGCCCCATTACCATTGAAGCACTTAACTTTATCTATTCCTTTTAGTTTGTGCAAACCTATAAGATGATGAAAATTTGGTTCCGTGAAGCTTAACTCAATATATTTTTCTGTAGTTTGTTTGGAGACAGTCTGAGTGATAGTAAATTTGTATTGAGTATCCATCAATGTTCTGTAACTAAGAATTAAATTTCTTAACATACTATACCTTTTCTCAAAAAAAATAAAGAGGCTATTTACACCTCTTCCTACGATATATTTATTCATCTGCTTGCGGAAAATATATAAAACCCAAATAAGCCTATCTACGAACTACTGACCAAAACAGACCGACCAGTAATTCTTTGGCTACGCTAAAAGCGATAGTTTTCTTCTACGAATCTTATTATATTAGATTCTTAACAATTTGTCAAGCAAAATCAAAAAGCTGCTTCTTAGTTAGAAAAAAAACGAACCAGCTTGACTGATTCGTTTCGTGACTGTTAACTCCTACTTCCGATACATTTTAAACTGTAGGAAGAGGTCGCTATATTTTCCTGTCCATTTATGGTCAAATTTCTCATAAACTTCTAGGTGTTTCATGGTTTCAGCATCTGGATAGAAGGCCTTGTCTTCTTTTTTCTCCTCTGGGAGCAATTCCTTAGCTGGTAGGTTTGGTGTTGAATAACCGACATACTCCGCATTTTTAAGAGCATTTTCGGGTTTCAACATAAAGTTGATAAAGGCATAGGCTGCATCTTGGTTTTTCACGGTTTTTGGAATGACCATATTGTCAAACCAAAGGTTGCTGGCCTCAGTTGGTACCACATAGCGTAGATTTTCGTTTTTTTCTAACATTTGGCTGGCTTCACCAGAGAAGGTCACACCGATAGCAGCGTTGTTCTGAATCATATAGCCCTTCATCTCGTCGGCCACAATAGCCTTGATATTTGGAGTCAACTTGTAGAGCTTATCCACTGTCTCTTCCAATTGCTGGGTATCCTTGGAGTTGAGGCTGTAGCCTAGGGAGTTGAGCCCCAATCCCAGCACCTCACGCGCCCCATCAAAGAGCATGATAGAGTTCTTATACTCTGGTTTCCAGAGGTCGTCCCAATGCTCAGGCGCTTCATCTACCATAGTTTCATTGTAGACAATTCCCAAGGTACCCCAGAAGTAAGGGATGGAGAATTTATTGCCTGGGTCAAAGGACTGGTTGAGAAACTCTGGTCCGATATTTTCAAGCCCTTCAAGTTTCGAATAATCAAGCGGTACCAAGAGGTCTTCGTCCTTCATCTTGTTAATCATGTATTCACTAGGAATGGCAATATCGTAGGTCGTTCCACCCTGCTTGATCTTGGTATACATGGCTTCGTTGGAGTCAAAGGTCTCGTACTGGACTTGGATTCCTGTTTGTTCAGTGAATTGCTCCAAGAGTTCTGGATCGATATAGTCACCCCAGTTGTAAATGACCAGTTTTTGACTATCTCGGCTATTGATTTTACTGTCTAGATGCGTCGCAATCCCCCACAAGACGAGGATAATCGCTGCAATTCCTGCTAAAAATGAATAGAGTTTTTTCATGCTTTCTCCTCCTTCTCACGTGAGATAAAGTAATATCCAACAACTAGGATAATACTAAAGAGAAAGACAAGGGCAGACAGAGCATTGATTTCTAGAGAAATCCCCTTACGAGCACGAGAGTAAATCTCGACTGACAGGGTTGAAAAGCCATTTCCCGTTACAAAGAAGGTCACGGCAAAGTCATCCAGCGAATAGGTGAAGGCCATGAAATAACCTGCAATGATAGACGGTGTCAGGTAAGGAAGCATGATTTCCTTGAACATCTGAAATTGACTGGCACCAAGGTCATAGGCCGCATGAATCATGTCACCGTTCATTTCCTTGAGTCGAGGCAAGACCATCAAGACCACGATAGGAATCGAGAAGGCCACGTGACTAGATAGAACGGTCAAAAAGCCAAGTGAAAACTTGAGTTGGGTAAAAAGAATCAAGAAGCTGGCACCAATCATAACATCAGGCGCAACCATGAGGATATTATTGAGAGATAGAAAGGCTTCTTGGTATTTCTTACGAGACTGATAGATATAGATAGCTCCAAAAGTCCCGATAATGGTCGCAATCAAGGCTGACAGGAAGGCCAAGAAAAAGGTCTGAGTCACAATCAACATGAGACGACCATCACCAAACATGGTTTTAAAATGGCTCAAGCTAAAGCCTGTAAAGCTATTCATGTCATTGCCCGCGTTAAAGGCATAGCCAATCAAGTAAAAAATCGGCAGGTAGAGGACAAGAAAGACCAGTCCCAGATAAAGGTTGGCAAATTTTTTCATCGTTCTCTCCTTTCCTTGGTCACCCACATGGTGATGAACATGGTCAGAATGAGAATCACACCGATGGTTGAACCCATACCGTAGTTGTCATTGGTTAAGAAGTTCTGTTCAATAGCCGTTCCCAGCGTAATAACGCGATTCCCACCAATCAAACGGGTCAGCATGAAGAGACTCAAGCTGGGGATAAAGACAGACTGAACCCCACTTCTCACACCATTCATCGATAGAGGAAAGATGACATGGCGGAAAGTCTCCCACTTGGTCGCACCTAGGTCGTAGCTGGCATTGATGAGATTGTTATCCATATCGTCCAAGACATTGAAGATTGGCAAAATCATAAAGGGAAGCTCGATGTAGCTTGCGACAAAGATAAAGGAGAAATCGGTAAAGAGCAACTGCTGTGAACCGATTCCGATAAATTCCAAGAATTGGTTAATAGAGCCATTTTGACCAAAAATCCCGATAAAGGCATAGGCTTTAAGGAGCAAATTGATCCAGGTAGGTAGGATAATCAGCATGAGCCAGAGTTGACGGTGCTTGAGACGGGTCAAAAAGAAGGCTGTTGGATAGCTGATGAGCAGGGTTACAAAGGTCACAATTCCTGCATAGAGTACAGAGTTGAAACTCATTTTTAGGTAGGTCAAGTTTTGTGACGCAAAGTAAGATTTATAGTTTTCTAAACTAAACTGGCCTTCGATATTGAAAAAGGATTGACCGAAAATCAAGACCAAGGGTGCCAACACAAAGAGGGCAATCCAGAGCATGTAGGGCACTACAAAGAGTTTAGAGCTTGTTTTCTTCATCTCTTTCCTCCTCGATTGCATTGATCAGACCTGCTTCTTGCTCTTCGATTTCTACGTACTCCTCAATACGAGCATCAAACTCTTCTTCTGTTTCGTTGAGACGCATGATGTGGATGTCTTCTGGTTCAAAGTCCAGACCGATTTCCTCACCAACAATGGCCTTACGGGTTGAGTGGATCATCCATTCATTTCCAAGTTCGTCATAGGCGATAATCTCGTAGTGAACCCCACGAAAGAGCTGGGTATCCACCTTGACTTGGAGCTTGCCTTCTTCAGGAAGGGTAATGCGCAAATCCTCTGGACGAATAACGACCTCAACAGGTTCATTTGGCTTCATCCCACCATCGACCGCTTCGAAGTGTTTGCCGTTAAACTCAACCAAGTAGTCCTCAATCATGGTTCCTGGCAAGATATTTGACTCACCGATAAAGGTGGCAACAAAATGGTTAATCGGCTCATCGTAGATATCTACTGGTGTTCCAGATTGAACAATCTCACCATCGTTCATAACAAAAATCCAGTCACTCATGGCAAGGGCTTCTTCCTGATCGTGAGTAACAAAAACAAAGGTGATTCCCAATCGTTGTTGCAGTTCACGCAGTTCATACTGCATGTCTGTTCTTAATTTTAAATCCAGCGCTGACAAAGGCTCGTCCAACAAAACTACACGGGGTTGGTTGATGATAGCACGGGCAATGGCCACACGCTGACGTTGTCCTCCAGAGAGTTTACGAATGGAACGTTTTTCGTAACCTTCCAACTGAACCATCTTGAGAACTTCCGCTACGCGTTGCTCGATTTCTTTCTTGTCAATTTTACGCAAGCGGAGCGGAAAAGCAACATTTTCAAACACATTCATATGTGGAAACAAGGCATAGGATTGGAAGACCGTATGAACGTCACGCTTGTTGGTTGGAATGTCGTTGATACGAACACCGTCCAGCAAAATATCTCCTGTAGTCGCATCCAGCAAACCTGCAATGATGTTTAGGATGGTTGATTTCCCTGAACCAGATGCGCCTAAAAGAGTGTAGAATTTCCCTTCTTCCAACTCAAAGTTGATGTCTTTGAGAACCTTGGTGTTGCTGTCTTCAAAAACCTTTGAGACGTTTTTGAATTCAATAATTGGTTTTTTCAATTGTCATTTATTCCTTCTTTTTCATAGATTAACAGATCAGGGCTCTGTCAGGCCGCTACTACCTCGTGTAGGAGATTGAACTGCCTACATTCTTCTGAACTAACGATAGGCTTTCACCCCCTTTCCATGACATAGCAGCAGCTTTTTAGCTAAAGCTTCCTACTTGCTTTCACCTAAAATACGGACTTCTCTCTCAAGAGTAACGCCAGAGTGTTCCTTGACTTTTTCAATCACAGACTCAATCAAGTCCTCGTAGTCTTTAGCCGTTCCGTCTGCGACATTGATCATAAATCCTGCGTGCTTTTCTGACACTTCTACGCCACCGATACGATAGCCTTTCAAGCCAGCTTCTGAAATTAATTGACCTGCAAAATGCCCGACTGGACGCTTAAAGACCGAACCACAAGATGGATATTCTAAAGGTTGCTTGAGTTCACGTAGATGCGTCAAGCGATCCATTTCTTGCTTGATAACCTGATGGCTTCCTGGAGCAAGGGCAAATTTAGCTGACAAGACAACTGCACCAGACTCTTGAATGGCTGAGTGGCGGTAACCAAAAGCCAAATCCTTGACAGACAGGGTCTCGATTTCTCCATCCTTGGTCAAGACCTTACAAGACTGTAAGATATGGGAAATCTCGCCACCATAGGCACCCGCATTCATAAAGACAGCACCACCAACGCTCCCTGGAATGCCGCAAGCAAACTCAAAACCAGTCAAACTATGACGAAGGGCAATGCGAGTTGTCTCAATTAAGTTAGCACCAGCTTCAGCTTCAATGGTATAGCCATCAACTGAAACATTATTGAGCTTGTCACACAAGATGACAAATCCACGAATCCCACCGTCACGAACGATAATGTTGCTGGCATTTCCAAGAACCATCCAAGGAATATTTTCTTGATTGGCAAATTTAACAAGGCGAGCCAACTCAAAACGATTTCGTGGAAAGACCAAATAATCGGCCTCTCCACCTACTTTTGTATAACTATAGCTATGCAAGGGTTCCTTGAAACGGATATCAATCCCTTCTAAGATTTCAAGCATGTTTTCTTTTACTGACATGACACTCTCCCTTTTACAAAATTCATTCCATTATACCATTTTTAAGACCATTTGACGACCCTAAAAAAATCTTGGGCTTCTTTTAAACAAAAAAGAGGTTTCCCCCTTTTTCTTATGATTTTTTGCAAAATATGTTCTTGGTTCCATAGGCAACTAAGAACAGTTCAACTAGTAGAATAACTTCAACCAAGACTGGACTGGTCAACCAGCCAACTTGGGCAAGAGATGGTGCCAGGTCAAAGAAGGCATGTAGGCCATAGGCTGCTAGGAGATAAATCCATTTGTTCTGGCGAACAGCTTGGTAAACCCAAATAGTCAAGAGTAATTGGAAACCTAGGGCCAAGATTCGCTCAAAACCAAGCAAATAAATCTGCCAGGCTGATAGCGACTGAATAGTTTTCAACATATTTTCAGACAGCAATTGCATGACCTGTGGATTCTGAGTTTGAACTGCTGAGAGAACGATGTAGAGATTAATCAAACTAGTAAGACCTAGGAAAATCAACTCCAAGCCACCATGCCCCAATCCATAAGCCAAGGCATCTGCCTTTTCCAAACTTCTCTTTTTCTCCAACCATTTGAAGAAAATAAGGCGAGCTGTTTCCTCAAAAAATGCCGCCATGGCTAGGCCATAGATGATATAGACAAGTGGATGATCCTGCAAGAGGGCAATACTACCGTCTTTTTGAGGATGTAAAACCAAGATATGCACCAGTTTTTCTAAAATCTGTGAAGAGACAAAGAAAGCGACAGCCCCCAAGCCCAAGACAGCTAGATTGATTTGGTATTTCTTTTTGGCATACCAAATGCTCCCTAGCAAGAGAGCCAGCAACAGCACCATAGTAATGATAATATGAGTGGTCATTTTCGTCTCCTATTCTGCCTTTTCAATATCTTTTCTCATCTCTTCAACATTGAACTTAGCAAACAAGTATTGACGGTCTTGGACAGGAAAACGTTGGTCCAATTGGTCAACAGCTCCCACCTCGATAATCCCTTCCTTGATGACAAAGTCCATGACATGTCCACCGAAAGTCAAATCATCTGATATGAAGTGCAGATGGTAGCCTGCTACACTGACTCCATGAAAAATCTCTGGCGTCCAGAAACCAACGATGGTCCCCGCCACATTGTCACGACTATATTCAGGTTGATGGGTTGCGACCTCAGCAAACTTGGTATCTGGTGTTGACTTGGGAATCATACGCACATGCATATGCGAAAATTCCCCACGAATCTTGATAGAGCGGAAAAGATTTTCCCCATCATAATAAGACTCGATTCGCTCTTCCAATTCCTTGTCTGTCATCTCAAAGCGCTGGCGGAAAATGACCTCTGCCTGGTGCGGTACTACTGCTGCATAAGGAATAAGGGCGTCTGGCGACACTTCCACAATCTCTGGCTGGTCTCCAGACCCTTTGGCCTGATAAGCCTTGCCATCTAAGACAATCAATTCCCCATCAATAGAATCCAAGGTTCCCAAACCAAGGTCGCCATGCTCTAGCAATTCTCCCACTGTCATGGTCCCACCATAAAGGCCAGCCATCAAGGCTCCAAGAGTATTGTATTGAAATAATTTCACTGGTTCCTGCACTTTTTATCTTTTCTCTTTCTTGGATTTTAATATGTAAATCATACTTCCTAAGTATACCACATTTGCCCCTAGATGTGAACGAGAGAAACAATCTAAACATTGCCAAGAAGGAAAAAAGGTACAATGTAACAAAATCAAGGGAGGTTTGGAATGAAGAAACAAAGCAAGTACCAAGAGGTCGTTTCCTATCTGAAAAATGGCATCGAGTCTGGATGCTTTCCGACGGGTAGTCTGAGATTTTGACAGAAACAAAACTTGAACTAGCACAACAACCCCTAAGGAACACACTTCCCTAGGGGCCGTTTTTTATTTAACTAAATCATTATTTATTTTTTGTTCCTAGCAAACATAAATATTGTATTAATAATTGCAAAAATAAATGCAAACAAAAGGATTTTCCAAAGGATAAATTTTTGTAACACTAAATACGCATATACAAATCCAATCAAAAAGCTAATAATCCCATCCTTTATTAAAAAGTTTTTATCACGCATTATTCCATACCACATTGAATTCCCTAAAAAGCCAATTGACCAGCAATGATATAAATATTTGTTTTAAGCCTATTAGCTTTAACAAATCTTAGTACCACTTTAGCTAATTCTGACCAAGCCTTTTTCTACGCATACCTAACAGTTAGCGAAACATTGGTCATAGCAAAAAATTCATCTCGTATTTTTCTCGCTATACATCCTCCCATCTCATCCCAAGGGACTCTGTCATAGGGATTATTAATAGTAGTTTCTAATTTATTTTCCGCAAGAGCAATATCTTTTTGAGAAAAGTTTTTATAAACATATTCAGTAAAATTTTTTTCATTAACTCCATTTCTAAACATTTGTTCAAGAACATTGGCTACATCATCTATTCGTTTTTGTTCTTGGATACTAATTTCAGAAACTTCCGTGGTAATTACATCATCAGCAAATACTCTAACAGAAGCGATAGAAGGAGACATAGTGGAAAATAGTGATAATACAACAAGAGCTGTAGTTCCGGTTTTTTAATTTCATAAAAAAACACTCCTTTCAAGTCACAAATGTATATTACTGATAAAATAACTTGACTTTCTGATTTAAACTCCTTTCTAACAAGTTATTCGTATACTTTTATTTTTCAATTCTGTTATACCACAACAAGAAAGCGATTTCAAGTTTTTTCCTAAAAATATGTGCAAGTAATAAGGGGAAATTAGCATGAAAACTTTTAAAAACAAATCAACCCCAGATAAAAAATACACATTTTGTTTTAAAGAGAAAAAGGTTACGAAAAACTGTCACATCTGCATTTGGTTGCTCTTTGATTTCAAAAAAGTATTAAAGATGGGAGTATACCACATTTACCCCTAGATGTGAACGAGAGAAACACTCTAGACATTGCCAAGAAGGAAAAAAAAAGGTACAATGTAACAAAATCAAGGGAGGTCTGGAATGAAGAAACAAAGCAAGTACCAAGAGGTCGTTTCCTATCTGAAAAATGGTATCGAGTCTGGACGCTTTCCGACGGGTAGTCGCCTGCCTTCTATCCGTCAACTGAGCCTTGACTTCCACTGTAGCAAGGACACCATTCAGCGAGCCCTGCTAGAATTACGACACGAACAATACCTCTACGCCAAGCCCCAGAGTGGCTACTATGTCTTAGAACAAGGGCAACACCAAGACCTAGAAATCGAGGTTACAGACGAACATGCCAGCGCCTATGACGATTTCCGACTCTGTGTCAATGAAACCTTGATTGGACGGGAAAACTACCTCTTCAACTACTATGAAAATCAAGAAGGTTTAGAAGACCTAAGACAGTCCATTCACCAACTCCTCTTTGACCAAGCTCTCTACTGCAAGGCTGACCAACTGGTACTGACTTCTGGAACCCAACAAGCCTTGTTTATCCTTTCTCAAATATCCTTTCCTAGCCAAGCCAAGGAAATCTTGGTGGAACAGCCGACCTACCATCGGATGAATCGCCTCTTGATTGCTCAAGGTCTGGACTATCAAACGATTGAACGAGGCATTGATGGAATTGACTTGGAGGAGCTTGAACGGCATTTCAAGACAGGAAAGATTAAGTTTTTCTATACCATTCCTCGCTTTCACTATCCTCTAGGTCATTCCTATTCTGAGCAGGACAAACGGGCTATCCTTGACTTAGCTGCCAAGTATGGTGTCTATATCGTAGAGGACGACTATTTGGGGGATTTGGACTCCAAGAAGGGCCAGACCTTCCACTATCTAGATACAGAAGAGCGAGTTATTTATATCAAGTCCTTCTCAACCAGCCTCTTTCCGGCCCTGCGGATTACGTCGCTCATTCTTCCAAATGCTATCAAGGAAGCCTTTGTGGCCTACAAAAATATCCTAGATTACGACAGCAACCTCATCATGCAAAAGGCCCTGTCACTCTATATTGACAGTCAATTATTTGAAAAAAATCGTCTGGCTCGCTTGTCCAATCAGGAAGACTACCAAAAACAACTCGAGAAAAGTGTAACCAAAACACCTTGTCCCCTTCCTCATTTTCCCCTACACGATGGCTTATTACTAGATCTCAGACAATATCCTAAAATCGCCAGTCTCAAGCACAGCCAACTGGGATTGGACTTCTTTGAAGAGGCTTACTTGGATGCTTGTCCTTATCAATTTGCCAAGGTATCCTTAGAAAATCTGGAAAATGTTTTAAACTATTTAAAAGCAGAATTGGATTGACTTCCAACTCTGCTTTTTCTTATTCTTCAACTTCTGTGAGGCTTGCTGCCTTTTCAAGATATTTTTGGTAGGTACCGTCATCCTTGAGTTTTTGGATAACCTTGTCCACCACTTCTTTCAAATCAGCACTATTTTTTCTAAGGGCAACGGCATTGGCTTCGCCGTCCTTCATCTTCAAGCTGACAGTTGCGACAGCTAGGTCTGCGTTTTTAGCAGCATAACTAAGGGCAACAGGCTCATCCATGTGAACAGCATCTACTTTTCCAGCCTGCAATTCATTGACAGCTTCACCCATATTGGTTAGGGAAGTTAATTGAGCTTTTGGCAATTGTTCCTTGACCATAGACTCTGGAACAGTCCCTTTTTGGGCTGCAATATTAGCACTTTCAAGGCTAGTTAAATCCTTGTATTTTTCTACATCAGACTTACGAACCAAGAAACTAATCTTGTTTTCATAGTAAGGAATTGAAAAATCAAAGACTTCTTTTCTCTCGTCAGTAGCGCTAATTCCCGCAACCGCTAGATCAGCCTTACCTGTTTGAAGACTGGTCAAGACATTGTCAAAACTCATGCTTGAGATTTCCAACTTAACCCCAAGTTCATCAGCGATAGCTTGAGCCATATCAATGTCCGCACCGACTACCTGATTTTTCCCGTCAACTAAAGACTGAAATTCAAAAGGTGCATAGTCAGGACTTGTCGCCACTACCAATTTCCCCTTTTGCTTAATGGCTTCAACAGCTGACTGAGAACCATTAGAACCCGACTGGCAAGCTACTAAGAAGAAGCTTGCAAGAAAACTACATAAAACAAATATCCATTTTTTTGATTTCATAAATAAACAACCTCTCTGTTAATTTTGTATAATTATAACGCTATCCAAGTTGCTTGTCAAGTGTTTTTTGAATTTTTATCTTAAAAATATTTTTTTCATTCAAGAAAAGGAGCTATCAGTTGATTTCAAGCTCCTTTTTATACAGAATAAATCTATTTTATAGTTCGACAATCTTACCTGTTTCAAAGTAAACAACCCATTCACAGATATTTTTGGCATAGTCTCCAATGCGTTCCAAGAAGGCAATCACTTGGAAATAATCACGACCTGTAACAATGGCATCAGGATTTTTCTTGATTTCTTCTGTAGCCAAGTCACGAATGCTATCAAAGTAATGGTTGATTTTTTCGTCCATGGCTGCTACTTCATAGGCCTGATCTACTGAACCATTCAGATAGAGTTCAAGGGCTGCTTCAACGAAGTTCTTGACATCGCGACCCATTCTCTTGATTTCTTCTTCAACAGCTGGGATACGTTGTTCCCCCTTCATACGAATGGCTGCTTTTGCAATGGAAACAGCATGGTCTCCCATACGTTCCAAGTCAGATACAGCCTTCAAGACCGTTAGAACTGTACGCAAGTCTTGAGAAACTGGTTGTTGAAGGGCAATCATTTCAAATGATTTCTTCTCCAATTTCACTTCGTATTCGTTCACTTCTGCATCGTCTTCGATGACTTCTTTGGCCAAATCACGGTCATGCGTAACAAAGGCACGCACTGTACGATTGATTTGGGATAGCACTTCCTGTCCCATGGCATAGAACTGGTTGTGCAATTTCTCTAAATCTTCTTCAAATTGAGAACGTAACATCATTTATCTCCTTATCCAAATTTTCCTGAAATATAATCTTCTGTTTCCTTGTGTTGTGGGTTGAGGAACATCTTCTTGGTATCGTTAAACTCAATCAAATCTCCATCTAGGAAAAATCCTGTCTTGTCAGAAATACGAGAGGCTTGTTGCATAGAACGCGTAACCAAGAGCATGGTATATTTATCTTTTAGGGCATACAAGGTTTCCTCAATCTTACCGGCCGAGATAGGGTCCAAGGCTGAAGTCGGTTCATCCAAGAGAATGATTTTAGGACTAGTTGCCAAAACACGGGCAACACAGACACGTTGCTGTTGTCCACCTGAAAGTCCGATAGCTGAATCATGTAGGCGGTCCTTGACCTCATCCCAGATAGAAGCTCGTTGCAAGGCTTTTTCCACTGCTTCATCTAGAACTTGCTTGTCCTTCACTCCATTGATACGAAGCCCGTAGACAACATTTTCGTAGATAGACATAGGGAAAGGATTTGGCTGTTGGAAGACCATACCGATTTCCTTACGCAATTCAACTGTATCTGTACGTGGGCTGTAGATATTGTGGCCGTTGTAAACCACCGAACCAGTTGTGGTCACCTCTGGATTAAGATCCCCCATACGGTTGATAGCCTTTAGGAGGGTTGATTTCCCTGATCCAGATGGACCAATCAAAGCTGTAATTTCCTTAGGTTGGAAAGATAGGGAAACACTATTCAAGGCCTTTTTTTGATTGTAGTAAACGGACAGGTCTGACACCTGTAAAATCGCTTCTGTCATACTGTTTCCTTTCTATCCAAAGTGTCCTGTTACGTAGTCATTGGTTGACTGTAGTTTGGCATTTTGGAAAATATTAGACGTCTTATCATACTCGATCAAGTCACCCAAGTAGAAAAATCCTGTGTAGTCACTAGCACGCGCAGCCTGCTGCATACTGTGGGTCACGATGATGATAGTGAAATCCTTCTTCAATTCCAACATAGTTTCTTCCAGCTGGGCTGTCGCAATGGGATCCAAGGCTGATGCTGGCTCATCCATCAAGAGAATATCTGGCTTGACCGAAATAGCACGAGCGATACAAAGACGTTGTTGCTGACCACCTGATAGGGTCAAGGCTGACTTGTGCAAATCGTCTTTGACTTGGTCCCAAAGGGCTGCTTGACGAAGAGAGGTTTCCACAATTTCATCCAAGACTTGCTTGTCCTTAACCCCTGCACGTTCATGAGCAAAAGTGATATTGCGGTAGATAGACTTGGCAAAGGGATTTGGTCGTTGGAAGACCATTCCGATGTGCTTACGCATTTCATAAACGTTAATTTCTGGACGGTTGACATCAATCCCTTGATAGAGGATTTGACCTGTTACCTTGGCAATATCAATGGTATCATTCATACGGTTAAGACTGCGGAGGTAGGTTGATTTTCCTGATCCAGATGGGCCAATTAAGGCAGTAATTTTATTTTTTTCAAATTGCATATCGATGCCCTTGATGGATTCTTTTTTACCGTAGTAAACATGTAAATCCTTAGTAGAGAGGGCCACTTTCTCTTCAGGAAAGGTGATGATATGCTTTTCATCCCAATTATATTTTGACATGGCTTCTCCTTTAGGCAGCGGTTAATTTCTTATGTAGGTAACTTCCGAGTTTGCGGGCTCCAAAGTTAAAGATGAGGATAAAGATGAGGAGCACGGCCGCAGAACCTGCTGATACGATGGTTCCATCAGGGATAGTTCCTTCGCTATTAACTTTCCAGATGTGGACAGCCAAGGTTTCTGCTTGACGGAAAATAGAGATTGGGCTAGTTACACTGAGAATATTCCAGTTAGACCAGTCAAGGGCTGGAGCGGATTGTCCTGCTGTATAGATAAGAGCCGCAGCCTCACCAAAGATACGACCAGAGGCCAAGACGACACCCGTCACAATACCTGGTAGGGCTTCTGGAATAACGACATGGACAACTGTCTCCCAACGAGAAATCCCAAGGGCCAGACCAGCCTCACGTTGCGTATGGTGAACGTGCTTCAAGCTGTCCTCAACATTACGAGTCATCTGAGGCAAGTTAAAGACCGTCAAGGCCAAGGCACCTGAAATGATTGAAAATCCATACTCAAACTGAACTACAAAGATCAAGTAACCAAAGAGACCCACAACCACTGATGGCAGTGAAGACAAGATTTCAATACAGGTTCTGACAAAGTTGGTCACAGGACCTTTTTTGGCGTATTCAGCTAGGAAAATCCCAGCCCCCATAGATAAAGGAACAGAGATAATCAAGGTAATGACCAGAAGGAAGAAGGAATTATAGAGCTGAATTCCAATCCCTCCGCCTGCTTGGTAAGAAGATGATTTGCCAGTCAAGAAAGACCAAGAGATGTGGGGCAAACCACGAACCAAGATATAAAGAATCAAGGATGTCAAGATTGCAACGATAATCCCTGCAATCGAGTAGAGGACAGCTGTTGCAATTTTATCTAATTTCTTAGCGTGCATAGTTTTTCTTTCCTCTTTCTTTCGTAATCAATTTAATCACACTGTTGAAGGCCAGACTCATCAAGAGCAATACTAAGGCCAGTGACCAAAGTACGTTATTATCAACTGTACCCATGACGGTATTTCCGATACCCATGGTCAACACAGAGGTCAAGGTCGCAGCAGGTGTTGTCAATGAAGTTGGGACAACGGCTGAGTTTCCGACCACCATCTGAATGGCCAAAGCCTCTCCAAAGGCACGCGCCATCCCAAAGACCACTGCGGTGAAAATCCCTGAACGCGCTGCCTTCAAGGTCACACGCCAGATGGTCTGCCAACGAGTGGCTCCCATAGCCAAACTAGCTTCACGATAGTGACGAGGCACCGCACGCAAGCTATCCGTTGTCATAAAGGTTACCGTCGGTAAGATCATGACAAAGAGAACGAAAATCCCTGACAAAATCCCAAAACCAGTACCACCAAAGACACTACGGACAAAGGGAACTACGACCTGCAAACCGATAAATCCATACACGACTGAAGGAATTCCGACAAGCAATTCAATGGCTGGTTGCAAGATTCTAGCACCTTTTGGTGAGACCTCGGTCATAAAGACTGCCGCACCAATGGCAAAAGGAGTTGCGATAAGGGCTGATAGGATTGTGACAATAAAGGAACCCAAAATCATAGGAAGGGCACCAAATTGCTTACCTGAAGGATTCCAAGTTTGTCCAAAGAGGAAATCAAAGATGTTGACCCCATTGACAAAGAAGGTCGACAAGCCTTTTTGAGCTACGAAAATCAAAATCATGGCCACAATGATGACAATCAAAGACAGACAGGCAAAGGTCAAGCCTTTTCCTAATTTCTCTAGACGAGAGTTCTTTGAGGGAGAAAGTAATTTTTTAGCTAATTCTTCTTGATTCATTATTGACTCCCTTCTAGTGCTGTCACCGTTCCTACAGCATCTTTTTCAACCTTCATTTCCTTAACAGAAATATAGCCCATCCCCTTAACGATTCCGCTTTGCGCTTCATCTGAGAGGACAAAGTTGAGAAACTCTGCCACCAATTCGTTCGGCTGACCTAGGGTATACATGTGTTCATAAGACCACAAAGGCCAGTTATTGGTCGTAACATTTTCTGCAATCGGCTCATAGCCATTCAACTTCATGCGTTTAACCGAGTCATCCACATAGGCAAAGGCTAGGTAAGAAATAGCTCCTGGTGTCTGGGAAACAATGTTTTTGACCATCCCATTTGAATCCTGTTCTTGACTCTGCACGGCAGATTGACCATCCATGATAACACTATCAAAGGTTGCACGCGAACCTGAACTTGCCGCGCGGTTGATAATGGAAATGGCTAGGTCTTTCCCACCGACTTCTTTCCAGTTGGTTACTTGGCCTGTGAAGATGCTACGGAGTTGTTCAGTTGTCAGATTTTCAACATCAACTTCCTTATTTACAATCACTGCCAAGCCCGCTACGGCTACCTTATGGTCCACTAGAGCGGATGCATTGATACCGTCTTTTTCCTCGGCAAATACGTCTGAATTTCCTACATCAACGGCTCCAGACTGAACCTGAGACAGACCTGTACCAGATCCTCCACCTTGAACGTTGACTGTTTTTCCAACGTGCATAGAGCCAAATTCATCTGCTGCTGCTTCAACCAAGGGCTGGAGAGCCGTTGAGCCAACAGCTGTCATGGATTCTCCACGATCAATCCAGCTAGCACATCCCGCCAAAGAACCTGCTAGCAAAAGAGCTGCAAGTGATAGAGCGAGTTTTTTCCTTTTTTTCACTGTTTTTCTCCTTGAAAATAATGGTGAATGCTGTGAATTTTTTCAACTATTTATTGATGTTTTTCTTTTGAAAATTGGGAGCCAACTAAAATTCTTATACTCAATGAAAATCAAAGAGCAAACTAGGAAACTAGCCGCAGACTGCTCAAAGCACCGCTTTGAGGTTGTAGATAAGACTGACGAAGTCAGTCACATATATACGGCAAGGCGACATTGACGCGGTTTGAAGAGATTTTCGAAGAGTATTAGCTTGGTTTAACTAGAAATTTGCTTAGTTACCTTTTCCACCAATTTTGACTGAAAATGAAAGACAATTTGAAAAAAATCCATACTTCCACTATAACATAGACAAGCTACTTTGACTAGCATTTTCACTTGAATCTGAGGCCTTTTGGAAAATAATTTTTCAAAACATTTCCAGTCACCTTAGCAAAGCCCAACCCATTGCCTTGAACCAAAACTTGGTACCAACCATTTGGCAGACTTTCCGCCAGCTGAACGGTTTCTCCAGCCACATACTTTACAAATTCCTCTTGGTCAATTTCAACCGACTGCTTGACCTGACTCGGTTTCAAGGCTAGACCAAGAGCAAAACTAGGCTCAAAGCGTTTCTTCTTAAAGGTCCCTAGATGCAGGCCATTCCTAGCAATCTTGAGTTTCTCTAAATCTGGCAAAAGTTCTGGCAGGAGATAGAGTTGATCACCAAAAGTCTGCAAGATTCCCCTTAGATTGACCTTCAAATGTTTTTGGGCAAATTCCTGCCACAAGGCAAGTTGTTCTCGGCTGAGATTGCTCTTACTTGTCTTAAATTTAGGGGCTGGATTTTCACCTTTAAATTGTAAGTGCGCTACAAATTGCCCCTCTCCCATAAAATGATGAGGATACATCCGAGCCGTTTCTGGCAGGTCAATACCAGCTACCATTCCATTGATATGCTCTACTGGAAGTAAATCAAAATCATACTCCTCCAACAACCACTTGACAATCTCTTCGTTTTCCTCAGGCGCCCAGGTACAGGTTGAATAAACTAAACGACCACCTTCTGCTAGCATGGTCACTGCATCCGCTAGAATTTCTCTTTGTAGACTAGCACATTGACTTGGATAATCCAAGCTCCAATAGTCCATAGCACCTGGTTGCTTACGAAACATCCCTTCGCCAGAGCAAGGCGCATCAAGGACAATGAGGTCAAAATAGCCTTTAAAAACCTTGGCCAAACGGTCAGCAGATTCATTGGTCACCACGACATTTGTCGCTCCGAAACGCTCCATATTTTCAACCAAAATCTTAGCCCGTTTGCTTGAAATTTCATTGGAAACGAGAAGGCCCTCCCCTGCTAGATAAGCTGCTAGTTGAGTTGATTTGCCACCTGGAGCAGCAGCCAAGTCCAAGACCTTCATACCAGGACTGGGCTGGGCTACCTGAGCAACCATCTGAGCAGCAGGTTCTTGCGAATAAACTAAACCAGTAGCATGCTCAGGCGATTTTCCTGAAACCTTACCATAGTGACCCCAAGGAGTTTGAGGAATGGGATCAGAAAAGGAAACTGGCGCTTCTTTTAAAGGATTGACCCGAAAGGCCGAAACCGCTTCCTCCTCAAAAGAGGCAAGAAAATCTCTTGCCTCATCTCCTAGTATCTCTTTATATTTTTCAACAAATCCTTCTGGAAATTGCATTTAAGTTCTTTTCCTTTCATAAATATAGGACTGAATTTCCTTCTGCATCTCAAGAGGCACCATCATAACCGGCTGTCTGGTTTGAAAATCAGGAGTCTCACCAGAAAGGGTCACCACCCGATAGCCCAAACTTTCCCCTAAAATACTAGCCGCAGCATAATCCCATGGTTGCAGATAGGTGACGTAGGTCAACAAATGCCCTGATAAAATCTTGGCAAAACTAATGGCCGCACTCCCATAGACACGAACACCGAGGGCCACACGAGCTAAATCAGCCAGACCCCATTCGTTGGTTTCCAGCATGCCACTATTGCCTGCAATGAGAAAATCTCCAAGTGGTTTTGCTTTAAAGGGAGCTAGGGGCTTATCATTTAGACAAACGGGAAAGGCTCCACCCCCGTGATAACAATCCCCTTTGACCACATCATAAATCAGACCAAACTGTCCCCGACCATTTTCAAAATAAGCCATCATAACAGCAAAATCTTCTTGCTGGGCTACAAAGTTACTGGTACCATCAATGGGATCAATGACCCAAACCTTTCCTTCTTGAACCGAAGCTCGCAGACAACCTTCTTCAGCACAAATCTTATCCTCAGGATAACGGGATAGAATTTCACCAACCAAAAGTTCCTGAACTTCCTTGTCCAGTCTGGTCACCAAATCTGTCGGAGAGGTTTTAATCTCAACCTGCAAGTCTTCCTGCATATGGTCAAGGATATACTGGCCTGCTTTCTTAACAAGCTCTTTAGCAAATTCAAATTTACTTTCCAAGAGAAATCTTTCCTTCCCCTTTTTCCTTGGCAGCCTGAACTGCTCGGTAAAGCGAATAACCACTCACTGTTTCAAATTCTCGTCCCAAACGTTTTTCTTCACTCTTGCTTGGCACGACCGCCTTGAATCCCTTATAGGAGTCCAGTAACTTTTTAGCCTCTACCTTGCCCTCATAGGCAGCTTCAACATCATTAAAAAAAGAAAGCACTGAAGCAAGTTCTTCAGTGCTCCACGACAAATCTAGTGGGTAACTATACTGTTTGTTCATTAACTAATACCAGCTCTCATTCTTGCTTCTTTTAGTTCTTGCTTACGGTAACTACGAGGGAGAAAAGCACGAATCTCATCTTCATTAAAACCGATTTGCATGCGTTTGGCATCGATAATAATTGGACGACGCAAAAGACTAGGGTACTGCTCAATCAAATAAAGCAATTCCGATACCGAAATACTCTCTACATCAATATTCAATTTTTGAAAAATTTTTGAACGAGTTGAAATGATGTCATCAGTACCATTTTCGGTCAAGGAAAGGATGTGTTGCAATTCTTTTCTTGTTAAAGGACTGGTCATAATATTGTGTTCCTCAAAGGGCACCTTATGTTTTTCTAACCAGGCCTTTGCCTTACGACATGAAGTACAGCTCGGTGATAGAAATAGTGTAATCATGCTTTTCTCTTCTTATCTATACTTTGCTACTTCTATTATACAAAAAAATAAAGCGCTTGACTAGGGATTTTTAGAAAAAAAAGCCTATTTTTTCAAGAAAAATAGACTGTTTGCGAACGATTGAGGTAAGGTAGATTTAGTTAATTCACTCTTGACAATAGTTTCGAATCACATACCTAACTTATTTACTCAAAATAAGAACATCTTTCGTTTCACTTCCTACGACTTTTTAGATAAAGATAGCCAAAGAAGCTTTCATAGAGGGCAAAAAAGAGGAGGAAGGCATGAAGGAAGAAGGTCTCTGGCAAAATCAGTATAACAGGATCCTTGGCTGGATCAAAAAGCCAGGTATCATCTCCCACAAAGAGAATTTGATGGAACAGAGTAAAGAATTGGTCAAAACCAATCAAAACTCCTCCAAGTCCAATCAGCACAGGCAAGACCACTAAAGCCAGAAGACTTTTACGATAGAGAGACAAGAAGCCCTTTTTCACAATCCCTTTGACAAAGAAATAGAAACTTGGCAGTGTCACTAGAGCAACTAGCTGAACCAAGTGAAAGAGGTTCTTCACCACTGCAAAGTGGTGCAGACCTGCTGCTGACGAACGAAAATCAGGCATCTCTAGAACCTGACTAAATGGATTGGTCAGGTAATTCATCAAAATATGAAAATTGTATTGAATGGTTTCTGGTTTTAAATAGACCCGATCCGTTAAACTTAACCACTTGATTTCCAGCGGATAAAAAATCCAAGCTAGATAGATGGTCAGAAGGATTGAGAGGGAGAGGAGAAAAATCATAGAGCCCCAAAAGGTCAGTTTAGTTTTCATCAAAGTTCCACTCCGCAAGGCTAGAAACCACATGAGTCGGTGCGATTGGCAGGCCAGCTACTTCTTCTGCCTTGGTAAAACCAGTCGTTACCAAGAGCGTTGGAATGCCATTATCAATCCCAGCTCGAATATCAGTCAAGTAATTATCCCCAACCATGATTAACTCTTCACGTTCCAAGCCTAAGTGCTCAACTGCCTTGTCCATAATGATGGCATTTGGTTTTCCGATATAAACAGGCTTCACTCGTGTTGCTACTTCAAGGAGAGTTACTAGCGAACCTGCTCCTGGTAAAAGCCCTCGTTCTGTCGGGATGTTGAGGTCAGGGTTGGTTCCGATAAAATGAGCTCCCTTTTGGATAGCCAGAGTTGCTGTCGCAAATTTTTCATAGTCGACTTGCCAGTCCAATCCTACTACCACATAGGCAGGATTTTCCTTGTCTTCAACATATCCAGCCGTCTTGATGGCTTCCTTGAGCCCTGCTTCTCCGATGACATAGACGGTCTTTTCAAGCCCCAAGTCATTCATATAATCGATAGTCGCCAAAGTTGCTGTGTAGACAGTCGACAGGGGCGTATCGATATTAAAATTCTGAGCCAACATCTGCTGAACACTCTCAGGAGTGCGGGTTGTATTGTTGGTCACAAAGAGATAGGGAATGTCCCGCTTTTGCAATTCATGGATAAAAGCCTCTCCTGCTGGGATTCTGTCTTTCCCCTTATAAATGGTTCCGTCTAAATCAATTAAATAGCCTTTATATTTCATATTTTCTCTAATCCTTTTTCATTTCTTGCCAAGTGATGATAGCTTGGGCATTGGTAGCCCCGTCGCTTGTAATCTCATGCTTGCTTTCCAGTCCAGTCCGTTCAACAGCCGATGTAATCACCCCACCTGGTCGAACTTCCTTGACATACTTGAGGTTGATTTTCTTGGGAATATAGTGGGTCAAAAAATCCGCTCCCATGACCTCAAAAATCCAATCCAGGTATTTACTATTATTGACATGGCCATTCATATCCAAGTCGTAAAAACGGACATGGTACTCCTTGCTGACTGTCTCTTCCAAAGGCTCATACTTTGGGCCACGGATAAGTTTTTTATCAAACTCAGACTGGTAAGGAGCCACAATCTCAGATTCAACAGCATGGACTTTTCGACTGTCTCGGTCCATGAGAACAAAGGTCGCCATCATGTGAATGAGCTCCTGCCCCGCTTCATCATAAATGGTAAAGCGACGGTAGCAAAAGAGCCGATTGTAGCTCAAAGCTTCCGTTTCGATGGTGATTTCTTCCGCAAAACGAGGCAAACGAACCACCTCAATATCATAATCTGTGATAATCCAGACTAGATTATAGTTTTCCAAAATTGCCTTATCACTAACTCCTAACTCAATAGACTGCATCCCTGAAACTTGTAGGGATAGCAAAATCACATCTGGAAGTTTGATATGACCGTTCATATCAGCCATATCAAAAGGAATTTTCATTTTCATTTGATAAGTTAAGCCCATCATTCTACTCCAAAATAAATCGTTCTGCTACAGTGTCTCCCAAAAAGAGACCTCTTTTTGTCATGCGAACTCGGTCACCCTCTATTTGCATGAGACCTTGTTGAACCAAATCTCTGACAATTTCTCCATAAAGTCCATCGAAAGTTCGTCCAAATTTTTCCTCAAATCGCGCCATGGAGACTCCTGATTTCTTGCGAAGGCCCAGGAACATTTCTTCTTCCATTTGCTCTTTTTGACTCAGGTGCTCTTCTGTGATCCGAGCATTGCCTTCCTCAACTGCACTTAGATAATGGCGAATCGGACCGTGGTTTTTATAGCGTACTCCATTAACATAACCAGATGCCCCAGCACCGATACCATAGTATTCAGCATTGTCCCAGTACATGAGATTGTGACGACTTTCAAAACCAGGCTTTGAGAAATTGGAAATCTCATAATGCTCAAAACCAGCTCGCTCCAGCTCTGCAATGATGTACTCAAACATCTCAGCCTCCAGTTCCTCCTTAGGCAGAGGCAATTTCCCTCGTCGCATACGGTTCATAAAGACCGTGTGGTTTTCCAAAATCAAACTATACAGACTCATATGGGGAATATCCAGTCCAATGGCCTTAGCCACATTGTCCTTGACCTGCTCCATGGTCTGACCAGGCAGTGCATAAATCAAATCGATGGAGATATTGTCAAAACCAGCCAGTTTCAGACGGTCGATATTTTCATAAATATCCTTCTCCAAATGACTGCGCCCAATCTTTTTCAGCATCTTATCATCAAAGGTCTGCACACCTAGTGAAACACGATTGACAGCCGAGTTTTTCAAAACAGCTATCTTATCTGCATCCAAGTCGCCTGGATTAGCTTCAATTGTCAACTCTTCTAAGACAGACAAGTCCAAGCTTTTAGTCAAGCCCTTCAATAACACCTCCAGTTGAGAAGCTGACAAAGCTGTCGGTGTGCCACCACCGATGTAGAGGGTTGACAACTTTTGAATATCATAAGATTGAAACTCTTCTAACAGATGTTCCAAATAACTATCTACTGGCTGATTCTTGATAAAAACTTTTGAAAAGTCACAATAATAACAAATCTGGGTACAAAACGGGATGTGCACATAGGCTGACGTTGGTTTCTTCTGCATAGTCTTATTATACCACAAAAGCGAACAATACTTAGAATTCCGTTTAACAAAATCCTAGCATTGTTCGCTTTCTTTATCTAAACATTTTTTGTATTTTATGACGAACACGATTCCCAGAAACAATCTAGTTTGTCTTTACAATACAAAAGAATGAATGTTCATTTGACTAAATTTTTAGTCTTCTTTTTTCTTGCGAGCTACAAGTCCAAATCCACTCAATAGTCCAAGAAGTCCAAGAGATGCAAGAGTCGCATTTGATTCTGTTCCTGTATTTGGCAATACATTTTGAGAATCATTTGATTTAGCTCCATTATCATTAGTAGCAGGTTTGACTGGCGTAACTGGAATTGTATTTGTGTAGTCTGGGGTTTCTGTTTGAACTTCTGGTTCACCTTTTGAACTTGAAATTTTACCTGGAATTGTGATGTCACTTGTGCCTTCTTTTGGAAGTTTGCCGTCTTCTTGCGCACGTCCTTTTCCGGTCTGAGGTGTTTCTGGTAATTCATCATTTGTTAATGTTACTTTTCCACCTGTTACGACTTTCTCTCCATTAACACCTGGTAATGTCACTTTTGTGCCATCTGGTACTCCGCTTACTGTTACATCTACATGACCGTCTGTTGGATCTTGGTTACCTACTGTAAACGTTGGTGTTTTTGTTACATCTCGTTGGACCACTACTGGAATGGTTTCGTTGATTTTTTCATTTCCTTTTGTGATGACTACTGGAATATTGACTGTTTGTTCTGTGTCATCGCCATTCCATGTTAAGCCTGTTGGTGTTCCTGTAACTTTGCCGCTTGTTCCATCAATTGTTAAACCATTTGTTGGTGTTGGTGTTACCGTTGTTCCTGGTTTATTTGGATTGATGACTTTTTCATTGCTTGTATATGGTTGACCATCTACTGCTTTGTTTGTCGGTGTTACTTTACCTGATGTTAATCCATCTTTCA
>CAUQIP010000005.1:0-82899 GCA_963518235.1 uncultured Streptococcus sp.
CGTCGATGACAACATTTTCAGCACCAAGAGTTGATTCGATAGACTGTTTGAAAGAATTACTTTGTTGAACAGCGATGGTATCTGTTTGTTCAACTGGGACATCCAAGTGAATTGGGAAAGTTACCCCTTTAGATTCCAAGTCTTTCTTAGCTTTTTCAAAGGCTGCTTTAGCCTTGTCAGGGTTGTAGATAGAATCCTTACCATCGACTAGCTCAACACCTTTCCATTGATCACCATAGTTCACCAACTCAGCTTGAGCGATGTGACCAAAGTTCTTACCACCTGCTTGTACAAAGTTATCAGGAACGAGACTGTTACGAATAATCTTGTCCGCACCGTCTTCACCATTTAGCTGGGCAGCATAAGAATGGCGGTTGAAGGCAAAGTTGATAGCCTGACGGAAGTCCTTATTAAGCATAGCTTCTTTTGTAGAAGTCTTTTGCTCCTCACTTGTTTTCGCAGTTTTATTGTATGACTGACGATTTACGTTAAAGGTGAAGTAATAACTACTTGAGTCCTGTGGGCTATAAGTGATTTTATCTCCGTATTGCTCTAAAGTTGAAGCAAAGTTTGAACTACTTGGGAAGAGACGAGCTGTCGTATAGGCACCAGAAGAGAAACTACGGATCAAGGATTCTTGATCAGAACCATCATAGTAAGTCAATTTAATCTTCTCGATTTTTACCTTTTCTTTATCCCAATAATTTGGATTTTTCTCATATTCAATCAACGATTTAGAAGTCAAGGTCTTCAAGATATAAGGACCATTGTAGAGAATCCCTGCTGGAGTAACCGCTCCATAATCTTTACCTGATGCCTTCAAAAACTCTTCATTTACAGGCAACATCGTTGCTGTTGTGACCTTAGAGTTCCAGAAGCTTTCTGGTTTGTTTAGAGTATATTCAACTGTGTAATCGTCCAAGGCTTTGACACCAACTGTAGAGAAATCATTCGTTTCACCAGTCATGTAGGCATCCAATCCCTTGATTGAATTCTGGATGAGAGAGACACCGTCTGACTTGCCGTCAGCTACGTGTTTTAGTCCTGTCACAAAGTCATGGGCTGTTACTTCGGCATATTCTTCACCTTCAGAAGTGTACCATTTCACTCCTTTACGAAGTTTGTAGGTATAAGTCAAACCATCTTTTGAGACAGACCAATCTTCAGCCAAGGAAGGAATAACATTTCCGTATTGGTCGTTTTCCATCAAGCCATCAACCACGTTCCCGATGACATCTGTTGTCGATGTACGAGTCGCTATACTATAGTCCAAAGAGGCAGGATCTACTGCATAGACATATGAAAATGTTGTCGGTGCATCTGCTTCTTTATCAGCTTTTCCACAAGCTACTAAAAGAGCTGCTGTGCTCAGGACCACTCCTGCTGTTAAGAGCCACTTTTTCGATTTCATCAAAAATCTCCTTTTGTTTATTTTAATCTACTTTTACAATCCAACCTTCTGGCGCTTCAATATCACCAAACTGAATACCTGTCAATTCATCATAAAGTTTACGAGTCACAGGACCAACTTCTGTTTCGCTATAGAATACATGGAAATCATCACCGTGTTGAATACCTCCAATTGGAGAAATAACCGCTGCTGTACCACAGGCACCTGCCTCTACAAAACGGTCAAGGTTATCAATTGGAACATCTCCTTCAATAGGAGTTAAGCCCAAGCGGTGTTCTGCCAAATAAAGCAAAGAATACTTAGTAATAGATGGCAAGATAGATGGACTCAATGGTGTTACAAACTCATTGTCAGCTGTAATTCCAAAGAAGTTAGCTGAACCGACTTCTTCAATCTTTGTATGAGTTGATGGGTCTAGATAGATAACATCTGAGAAATGACGTGACTTAGCCAATTTCCCTGGCAAGAGACTTGCAGCATAGTTTCCACCAACCTTAGCCGCACCTGTACCATTTGGAGCGGCACGGTCGTATTCATCCTGAATCAAGAAGTTGGTTGGAACCAAACCACCCTTAAAGTAATTACCAACTGGCATAGCAAAGATGGTGAAAATGTATTCCTCTGCTGGTTTAACCCCGATAATATCTCCAACACCAATCAAAAGAGGGCGAAGATATAGGGTTCCACCTGTTCCGTATGGTGGTACGTATTCTTCATTTGCGCGGACAACTGCTTTACAAGCCTCAACAAACATTTCTGTTGGAACTTGTGGCATCAAGAGACGGTCACAGGTACGTTGCAAGCGTTTAGCATTTTCATCAGGACGGAACAGTTGAACACTGCCATCCTTAGTACGATAAGCTTTCAAACCTTCAAATGCTTGTTGTCCATAGTGAAGACTTGGAGAAGACTCAGAAATATGCAAAGTTGCATCTTCTGTAAGCTCTCCTTGATCCCATTGTCCATTTTTAAAATGAGCAATATAGCGATAAGGTAATTTCATATAGGAAAAACCAAGGTTTTCCCAATCAATCGTTACTGTCATATTCCACTCCTTATTCTAAAAACCTATTTCTTATATTCTACACTATTTTTCTAAAATAGCAAGTATATTTTGTAATTTTCAGAAAATTTCTTCAATAAAAAGAACCAGCTCTTAGAACTGATTCCTTTTACAAGTGAAAAATTAGTTGTTTTCAACTTTTTCATCGTATTTTGGTCTGATCGTTGTACCTGAGTTAACAATGGTACGTTTTTGAACAAGAGGAAGGTCTGTGCGATTATAAACTGTACGCCATGGTTCCCAAACAAGCCCTGTTTTTTCTTGAATCTTCACGCGTATATTGCGCACATTTCCTCTAAATTGAATTTCAGTTTGGAAACCAGCTGTTCTACTTTTACCATTATCTTCCCATTGACGTGAGCGGATGCTTTCGATGCCATCCTTGTCATAAGTTACTTCATCCCAGTAAACATAGTAACGAGCGATATAGGCTCCCTTATGATGTAAATTTAGGAAACCATTTTTGTATGAAGTGACTTTCGTTTCAATGTAGTCTGTATTGCTTTGAATTGTGGCTACTTGATTATCTTTCAAGAATGCAGTCTTATAAGAAATTGGAACAGCAGGGTTTTGCGTACTGAAAGTAGCTCCTTCTTGAATCAAACTCTTCAAATCTTCTACTGTACCTGTCACAACACGTCCAGCTCTATCAGCATTTCCACCTACGATTGAAACTGTTACCTTGGTATCCTTCAAGACACGCGCCCATTCAGATTCGGCTTTAATCGGTACTCCCTTAATTACAGCATCGATAGCTGCTTTCAATTCTGTACTCTTGCTTGTTGTTTCAAATTTGACATACATTTGACGTCCGTATGAAACACTTGACACGTATACAGGAGGTGTTTTTTCATCAATTCCACGTGCTTTCAATTGATCAACCGTTACTCCTGGAGCAAATACATCTGATGGATTTTTTGGAGCATCAAAGTTAGCAGTATAGTAAATTTGTTTAAAATCGACGACCTCAATTTGTTTCTCACCCTTGTTCACAGCCTCAAAGTCAAATTTTAAGTTCGCTCCTACTTTTTCAAAATCACTTCCAAATTTTGCTTTCAATTGATTCATACTATAAGCAGAAGTTGATTCGTATTGCATACGTGCCGGAGTAGCGTTTTTAGCAGCATACTTTTCATGCCAACGATTTAACAAGGTATTCACACCTTCTTGCATACCACTTACAGTTGGATTAGCATCTACATAGCTATCTCCGCCAACCATTCCTGGTAAGTCAACACTAATCCTACCTTTGCTACGCTCTAAACTAATTTGTTGTGGTTTATTTTCTAGAAGGTCTTGATTTGCTTTAAACAAAGCACCTAGGTAAATATCCCCATTGCTATTAATGGCAACATCAGAAGAACCATTGGAAAGACTCTTCTTCACTTTCTCTACAACCACAAACTCATTTCCTTGTTGCTTTGTGCTTGTATTCGTGTAATTTTCTATTGCCTCGCCTCGTCTAGTTAAAATATCTGTTTTATCATAATTCAAATCAAACAAATAGTGATTGAGTTCAGCAGTAAAATCTGTTTTTAATCTATTTTCTGATTTATTGCTTGTTGCACTCTTGTCTTTTACAGTGCGATACACTTCGACTTCTGCTAAGCTAAGTGGTGTTTTTGAATTATTTAGCTCCACTTTAACATATCGTGCATTAACTCCTGAGAATTGAACATCAATTGTTGGTTGATTGTTTAAGCTATCGATATGTTGACGAGTTACTTCATTTCCAGCTTTATCCAACAAAATAACATCAAAATTAGATAAACGCTTTGCTACATCCCCATCTCCACGATTGTAGATACGAACAGTTCCTACTGATTCTTCTTTCTCTAAATCAACTTTCCACCAAGAATGATCTTGAAAATCTGTATGGGTAACTGAACGATGGCTCCATGCGTTATCACGATTGCCATCAACCGCTCTAGACGCTTCTCCTCCATACGCAATTGAACTTTGACTTGCAGGTTTGTGAGCAGCAATGTTTTCACCAGAAACTGCAGCTACACTTGGCTCTGTAGCTTTTACTACATTTGATTGAAAAATTAGTCCAGAACCTAGTAAAAATGTTGCAATGGCAACACCACATACTCCAACACTACGCTTACAAATAGAAAAACGAAATCCTTTATCTTGTTTATTTTGAGACATACAAAACTCCTTTAATATATTTGAGCTAATTATTCCTTAAGCGCACTTTCTTTAAACAACAAGAGTATAACATAAAAATATTATAGATTCAATTGTTTTCTTAAAAGGCTAGTATTTTTTATTAGGTCAACTTATATAGTTGCTAATATATTAATATCTATATATGCAACAATTGAGTAGTCTATATAGCTAAAAGCAAGAAAACGAGCAGGAGCAAGTCCCTATCAGTTGGGAATCAGCACTGTTCGTTTTTGTATATATAATCAAATTCAACTTTTAAATCTATAGCTTAAGAAATTTCTCGACAAAAACCTTTTCATTGCCTTTACTATTTGTTAGATCCTAGTTCTGTATAAACTTCCTGAAGATAGGCATCAAAAACTTCTTCATCTGAAATGGTATCTGATATGAAGCTTCCGTTGCTAGTTCGTTCTGACAGGTTCAAGTCTTGCAATCGGCTTTGATAGATTGTTCCTTTGTTGGATTGGATAAGCAAAGTCTGATTGTTCTCGTCCACCTCTGTACTAAAGAGGTCACCAACGAAACCTTGCTCTGCAACTGCACCAGCCAAGAAGACACGGTGCGGTTTGTTTTTCAACTCACGCAAGACTTGTAAGCCACGTTTGGCACGGCTGGTTACCGGAATTTCCTCGATGGAAACACGTTTCAAACTTCCACGCTGAGTCAAGAGATAGAAGGATGAGGTGTTACAGATAAAGGCAGATTGGAGGACATCATCTTCTTTCAAATTCATAGCCTTGACACCTGCAGCCTTGGCACCAACAACCGGAACCTCTTCAATATTGAAACGAAGTGCATAACCATTTTGACTAACCAAGAGAACATCATCTAGTTTGATTGGAGCTACTGCTACAATCTGGTCTGTCTCGTCTTTGAGCTTAGCATACTTGACAGACTTAGACTTGTAGGTTCGCCATGGAGTAAACTCTTTACGTTCTACCCGCTTGATTTGACCAAGACGAGTTGCAGCAAAGTAGGTTGTGGCATCATCAAACTGATCTACTACTTCCACATAAAGGATTTCTTCGTTCGTTTCGAAGTTTGTAATGGTCTGGCTCAGATGCTCACCAATATCCTTCCAGCGAATGTCTGCCAATTCGTGGATTGGTCGGTAAATGACATTCCCAAGGGTCGTGAACATCAAGAGATGTTGCGTTGTCTTGGCAGATTGTACAAAAATCAAACGATCATCGTCACGTTTGCCAATTTCTTCCAGAGTGGAAGCCGCAAAGGAACGTGGACTGGTACGTTTGATGTAACCTGCCTTGGTCACGCTAACATAGGTATCTTCCTCGGTGATCAGACTAGCTGTATCAATCTCTATAACTTTTGCTGTGTCTTCTAAAGAACTCAAACGCGGAGTCGCAAACTTCTTCTTAACCTCACGAAGTTCTTTCTTCATGAGATTGTACATAGTCCGCTCATCACCAATGATCGCTGCAAGCATGGCAATCTTTTCACGAAGTTCTGCTTCTTCTTCCTGCAAAACAACTACGTCTGTATTGGTCAAACGATAGAGCTGCAAAGTAACGATAGCCTCTGCTTGCTCCTCTGTGAAATCATAGCTGACCTTAAGGTTTTCCTTGGCGTCAGCCTTATTCTCAGATGCACGAATAAGAGCAATGACTTCATCCAAAATCGAAATCACGCGAATCAAACCTTCGACGATATGGAGACGTTTCTCAGCCTTTTCCTTGTCAAAGCGTGAACGCGCCAAAATCACTTCACGACGGTGGGCAATATAGCTAGACAAGATTGGGACAATCCCGACCTGACGAGGGGTGAAATTGTCAATCGCCACCATGTTAAAGTTGTAGTTGATTTGTAGGTCGGTGTACTTAAATAGGTAGTTAAGAACAAGCTCCGTATTGGCGTCCTTTTTTAGCTCAATAGCGATTCGAAGACCGTCACGGTCAGACTCATCCCGAACCTCAGCAATGCCTGCCACCTTGTTATTGACACGAACATCATCGATTTTCTTGACTAGATTGGCCTTGTTGATTTCATAAGGAATCTCAGTAATAACGATTTGTTCCTTACCACCTTTTAGCTTTTCAATTTCGGTCTTAGAACGAACAACCACGCGCCCCTTACCAGTTTCGTAGGCCTTCTTGATTTCATCACGACCCTGAATGATTCCTCCTGTAGGGAAGTCTGGTCCCGGCAAGAATTCCATGAGTTTATCAACCTTTGCAGTTGGGTGGTCAATCATGTAAACAGCCGCATCAATAACCTCAGCCAAATTATGGGGAGGAATGTCTGTGGCATAACCAGCCGAAATCCCAGTCGAACCATTGACCAAAAGATTTGGAAAGGCTGCCGGCAGAACAGTTGGCTCTTTCTCGGTATCGTCAAAGTTCCAAGCAAAAGGAACGGTCTTTTTCTCGATATCTTGAAGAAGATAGCCAGCAATTTCAGACAAACGCGCCTCAGTATAACGCATAGCCGCAGGCGGATCACCGTCCATAGAACCATTGTTACCATGCATTTCGACTAGAATCTCACGATTTTTCCAGTCCTGTGACATACGAACCATGGCATCATAGATAGAACTGTCACCGTGTGGGTGAAAATTCCCCATGATATTCCCGACAGACTTGGCCGACTTGCGGTAGCTCTTGTCAAAAGTATTGCCATCCTTATTCATAGAATAAAGAATGCGACGCTGAACCGGCTTCAATCCATCACGAATATCTGGCAAGGCCCGGTCTTGAATAATATACTTGGAGTAGCGACCAAAGCGCTCTCCCATGATGTCCTCCAGGGACATATTTTGAATGTTAGACATAATAATTCTCTTTTTAGTGTTTTATTGTAAAGTAAATCTATATTTTTAAATTTAACTGTTTCTTTGTAGGTAGTGAGAAAAGAAGAGCAATCCTACTAATCCTAGAATGAACAAAAGATTAATTTTAATAACAAATAAGCTAAGTAGGGTATTAATTAGGCCGTGAAAAATGGCGCAAAAAAGTACCGACTTAGTCTTTTTGAAAACAGCTGCTAGAAGAATACTGAGATAAATTGCAAATAGACTGAATAATATAAAAGGCATCCCACTTTGGGAACTTCCAATCACAAACCATAAAGGTACATGCCATATTGCCCAAATACAACCTGTTATCAAACCAGAAATCCAAAAGGAGAATCTAGTTTCCAAAATTGGTTGCAAGATGCCTCGCCATCCCAATTCTTCTTCGCCACCATAAACACAGACTGCACTCAAAAAAACAACAAACAAATTTCTTAGTGGAAAAGCCGTATTAAGCTCCTTAGATGAGAAAGCAATGACACCTGTCTGCACGAAAATTAGTAAAAGAAATAACAAAATATGTTTCTTTGAGTCCCCTAAGATAAAAGAGACTATGCTTTTAATGGATTTTTGAGGCAAACAAGAAATGGCTGCAATGGTTGGACCGAAACCTCCTAGTAAATGGAGAAAAACTCCTAGTGGACTTGTTAGACTTAAGAGGCTCATTTGCGTCAGAAAAGCGAGCAATCCCCAACCAAATCCCCAAGAAATGAGAAAACTAATCAGTAAAAATTTTGTTATCTTATTATTTTGTAAATGTTTCATTTGTTTCGAGTCTCTCCTTAGCATACTCAATCATCTTCTCAGCTACCTCCATATCATAGTCAAATCCCAGCTTTTTAGCAAGGTACTGAGCCTCTCGGTGGAAAAATTCCATCGTAGCAAACAAAGACTGAGTGATTTTATCTAAACTTGAGAAATCAAGCAGATTTGAAAATTCCTTCTTTTGCTCAGCAGGTAAATAGTTGAAAAGATACTTGTAGTTCTTGCCGATATCGACTTTCCCCCTATCACTTGCAACCTGCCAAGCCAAAATTTTCAAGAATTCTTGTTGACAAATGCCGTAGAGATGGTCAGTCGCGTAGATGACTTGCTTACGACAGATTCCTTTGACCACGTAGGCTGACACCCACCAAAATTCATTGCAGGCTTTTTCAAAATCTATCGCACTAGCTGGGCTTGTCCAGTAACGCTCTAGATTTTGAGAATAGGGTTCAAATAAATGTTCTGGATCTTCTAAAACAGTGAATCCTGCCTCACTATCCACCCACTCTTGGATGTGGTCTTTGGGGCAGAGAGTCAAATCAATACGATTACCATCTTCAAAGAGCATGAGATAAAGACGACGATGGTCAAGAACAACCTCTTGCTCTATAATTCGTTTTCCGAAATAGTCCAACCAAGAAAGGTCACTCGTCAGATTATCAAAATCATCCACGACATAGACCACATCGTAGTCTTGAAATTCATCTTTTGGTGCTTTTGTATCAGTTCGTGAACCAGATATGGCAACAGCCTCGACTTGTAAAGTCTGGGCAGTCTGTAAAATCAGATCAAGTATTTCTGTTTCAGCTCTCATGTTGATAACCTATTAGTTATTAATTTTTTTGAGTGTTGTAAAGAACATGTTTATAAAGCGAGTTATCTACTAGAACTTTTTCATTATCAAATTCTTTGACAAATTCCATACTCAATTGTTGGCTTCCATATAAGAAATTCTTTATGTTAAATATTTTGTTTTAGGAGAAAAGAAGAAAATAAATTCAATCGAAATGATCTAATTTGAACGCATTTAGTTTTGTTTTAGAACTATACTGAACTATAGCAATTTTTTTATGAAGCTTATCTAGTTTACCATTATCCTGTTTCTCGTTGGTTGCCGCATTAATAAATCTATTAATTGTGTCACTATCAGACTCTTTATTGCTATTGTAATTATAAATAATCAACTCAGCATCTGTCTCCAAAAGTGAGTTAAGAATATTATTCCACCACCAAAAATCACTGCTACCTATTGACATGCCATAAATAATGAACAGATGAGTGTCATTAAAATACGATTTATATCTTTTATCATTTTGGGCCCAATAAGGTTTTAGAAATTTTTTAGCCAAAAACCTTTTCTTTTTATTTTTTATTTGTTCTTCATTATCAAACCCGAATAACATTGATTTTGGAACATTCTGATAACCATGAGGATGGTTGATATTACTCATTAAATAACTGGAGTAATTAGTTTCTTCATTTAAATGTGAATCTACCAAATAAGAGCCTTGTGACCATTCTTTTGTTTCCAAGTCCATTCCCCAACCGGGCAAATCAATCGGTGTACCATCAGGATTTGGATAGAATTGAATCTGCCTATCTGCAAACTTATGGGGATGCGGATCAAATTGTCCTTTATCAAGCAATAAAATATTATCTAACATCGAAGTATAGTTGAAATTTAAAATTTCCCAGTTAAATAAAGAATAATGTTTGGTTTTACGAGGAAAAGCCAATTTATTGAAATTTTTCGTATCTAAATCACCTAAAAAACGGGTAAAAGAATTAAGAGCAATCCCTTTTTCTGTGCTATCATTCCCTAACCTAGCAAGCATATTAGGAATAATTATTTCATTTAAAAAATTTGAGAACTCGATTTGAAATTGAGTGAAATCGTTAGCCAATTTCTCTTCGTCCAGCCAGCTAGGTTGATTAAAGATCTCAATTAAACTATTCTCAAAGTCACTCCAGTTTTTCTTAATATTAGGATCTTTTTCATTATCTTTCTTATCCTCAGTCATTTTTTTAAAGATCATATTATCTTTATCAAAATTCTTATAGCAAAGATAATTGTAGAAATTTTGATAAGATGTTCGATACGGAGAACCTAGATATTCCATGAGTTGAATATCAACTCCATTACCAAACAAAGCCATAATATTTATTTGAGCATCATTTTCTAATGCCTCAAATTCCTGATCTGTGTATTTGGTATAACCCATATTCTCTCCTTCATCCTTTCAAAACACCCCACTCTCTTCCAGCGTAAACTTAACATTGTCTTCAATCCACTTACGGCGTGGTTCGACCTTATCTCCCATGAGAACATTGACACGACGTTCGGCGCGAGCTAGATCTTCAATAGTAACACGTATGAGAGTACGCGTTTCTGGGTTCATAGTTGTTTCCCATAGCTGATCCGCATTCATCTCACCAAGTCCCTTGTAACGTTGGAGGGTAGCGCCTTTACCGAACTGCTTGCGGAGTTCTTCAAGTTCTCCGTCTGTCCATGCGTAGGCCACTTCTTCTTTCTTGCCTTTACCTTTGGACATCTTGTAAAGAGGCGGGAGGGCGATATAAACATGTCCTGCCTCAACTAGCGGACGCATGTAGCGGTAGAAAAATGTCAAGAGTAAAGTCTGAATGTGGGCACCGTCGGTGTCCGCATCGGTCATGATAATGATCTTGTCATAGTTGGCATCTTCAATAGAGAAGTCTGCTCCCACACCTGCACCAATAGTATAAATCATGGTGTTAATTTCCTCATTTTTGAGGATATCCGCCATCTTGGCCTTGGCTGTATTAATAACCTTACCACGAAGGGGCAAGATCGCCTGGAACTTGCGGTCACGGCCTTGTTTGGCAGAACCACCGGCAGAGTCCCCCTCAACCAGATAGAGTTCATTCTTAGCTGGATTCTTGGACTGGGCTGGGGTCAATTTCCCAGACAACAAGCCCTTGTCTTTCTTGTTTTTCTTACCATTTCGGCTTTCATCACGCGCCTTACGTGCTGCTTCACGAGCATCACGGGCCTTGATAGCCTTGCGGATGAGGTTAGAAGCCAATTCACCATTTTCCATAAGGAAAAAGGTCAACTTATCCGCCACAATGCCATCCACAACGGGACGAGCAAGAGGGCTTCCTAGCTTGTCCTTGGTCTGTCCTTCAAACTGGAGGTGTTCTTCAGGAACCAAGATAGAAAGAACGGCTGCTAGTCCTTCACGATAGTCTGATCCTTCAAGGTTTTTATCTTTTTCCTTGAGAAGCCCCGTCTTACGCGCGTAGTCGTTCATAACCTTTGTAATGGCAGACTTGAGTCCTGTCTCGTGCGTTCCACCGTCCTTGGTGCGAACGTTATTGACAAAGGACAAGATGTTATCTGAAAATCCGTCATTGTACTGGAGAGCCACTTCAACTTGGAAACCGTTGTCTTCCCCTTCAAAGTAAAGAACCGGCGTCAAGGTCTCCCTGTCTTCGTTGAGGTAAGAAACAAAGTCCTGCACCCCATTTTCATAATGAAACTCAATCGCTTCATCTGTACGCTTATCCGTCAAAGACAAGGTCACATTTTTCAAGAGAAAGGCTGACTCATTGAGGCGTTCTGAGATGGTATTGTACTTGAAATCTGTCGTAGAGAAGATCGTCGCATCAGGCATAAACGTAACCTTGGTACCTGTTTTAGACTTGGGCGCTGTACCGATTTTCTTCAAGGTCGTAACAGGTTTCCCACCATTTTCAAAACGTTGCTTATAGACTGCACCATCACGGGTAATTTCTACTTCTAACCAACTAGAAAGGGCATTAACAACGGAAGAACCCACTCCGTGAAGTCCACCAGATGTTTTGTAGCCTCCTTGACCAAATTTCCCTCCGGCGTGGAGAATGGTAAAGATTACTTCAACCGTTGGGATTCCCATAGCGTGCATACCTGTCGGCATCCCACGTCCATGGTCTTGAACCGTTAAACTACCATCTTTATTGATGGTCACATCAATACGGTCACCAAACCCAGACAAGGCTTCATCGACTGCATTGTCGACGATTTCCCAGACTAGGTGGTGGAGACCAGCACCATCGGTCGATCCGATATACATCCCTGGACGTTTTCGGACCGCATCCAACCCTTCTAACACCTGAATGGCATCATCATTATAATTGTTAATATTGATTTCCTTTTTTGACACAAGGAACCTCCTATTCGTTCATCTTTACTATTCTACAGGTTTTCCAAGGATTTTGCAAAATTTTTCTTTCTCCGCTGTGACAATTTCAGAAGAGATTCTCTGCCTTTCTTCTCCATTTCATGATATAATAGGAGTATGATTACAATAGTTTTATTAATCCTAGCCTATCTGCTGGGTTCAATTCCGTCTGGTCTCTGGATTGGACAAGTATTCTTTCAAATCAATCTGCGCGAGCATGGTTCTGGTAACACTGGAACGACCAATACCTTCCGCATTTTAGGCAAGAAAGCGGGTATGGCAACCTTTGTGATTGACTTTTTCAAAGGAACCCTAGCAACCCTTCTTCCAATTATTTTCCATCTTCAAGGGATTTCACCTCTCATCTTTGGATTTTTGGCTGTTATTGGCCATACCTTTCCTATCTTTGCAGGATTTAAGGGTGGTAAGGCTGTCGCAACCAGTGCAGGTGTGATTTTCGGATTTGCGCCTGTTTTCTGTCTCTACCTTGCGGTTGTTTTCTTTGGAACCCTCTATCTAGGTAGTATGATTTCACTGTCTAGTGTCACAGCATCTATCGCAGCTGTTATCGGAGTTCTACTCTTTCCACTTTTTGGTTTTATCCTGAGCAATTATGATCCTCTATTCATCGCTATTATCCTAGCACTGGCTAGTTTGATTATCATTCGGCATAAGGATAATATCACACGTATCCAGAATAAGACTGAAAATCTTGTTCCTTGGGGATTAAACTTAACCCATCAAAATTCTAAAAAATAAACGCCAGTTCAGAACTGACGTTTTTTGTATGCTTATTTTGATTTGATATAGTTGATACCATCTGCTTTTGGTGCAACTGCTTTTCCAAAGAAGGCTGCCAAGACAAGTATTGTCAAAACATAAGGTGCGATTTGAAGATAAACTGTTGGCACACCTTGTAGGAACGGCAATTGAGAACCGATAACAGCCAAACTTTGTGAAAGTCCAAAGAAAAGACTAGATAGCATGGCTCCGATTGGATTCCATTTTCCAAAAATCATCGCAGCAAGGGCGATAAATCCAGGTCCAACAATAGTTGTCACTGAGAAGTTAACTGAGATGGATTGAGCATAAATCGCTCCGCCAATTCCACCTAGGAAACCTGAAATAATAACCCCTAAATATCTCATCTTGTAGACATTGATTCCCAAAGTATCAGCTGCTTGTGGGTGCTCACCGACAGAGCGGAGACGAAGACCAAAGCGAGTCTTGAAGAGGATAAACCAAGCAAGGAATGAAAAGGCAATCGCCAGATAACCAAGAAGACTAGTTGACTTGAAGAAGATATCACCAATCACTGGGATATTTGCCAAGACTGGGAAATCAAAGCGTCCAAAAGTCTGGCTTAAGTTATCGGTTTGTCCTTTGTTATAAAGAACTTTAACCAAGAAAACAGCCAAGGCTGGCGCCATCAAGTTCAATACCGTACCGCTGACAACATGGTCTGCACGGAAATGAACCGTCGCTGCTGCGTGGATGATAGAGAAGAGACCTCCAACCAATCCTGCAACTAGCAAGGATAGCCATGGAGTTGCTGCTCCAAATTGTTCTGCAAATTCAAGGTTAAAGACAACTCCAGAAAAGGCACCCATAACCATAATTCCTTCAAGGCCAACGTTTACCACACCACCACGTTCAGAGAAAACACCACCGATACTTGTAAAGATGAGGGGGGCTGAGTAAATCAGCATAGAAGACACCAAGAGGGTGAGCAAGGTTGTAATAGACATCTTTACTTACCTCCTTTAACTTGTTTTTTCGGTTTGACAAAGCGTTCGATAAGGTAATGAACACTGACAAAGAAGATAATAGACGCTGTTACAATGCTGACAAGCTCAGACGGTACCTGCGCCGCATTCATACCAGGAGCTCCAACTTGGAGAACACCAAATAGGAAGGCTGCAAAGAGAATACCGATTGGTGAGTTGGCCGCAAGCAGACTAACCGCCATCCCGTTAAATCCGACGGCTAATGATGCCCCTTGAACATAGACGTTCTGGAAGGTTCCAAGTCCTTCAACAGCCCCACCAAGACCAGCCAAGGCACCTGAAATAATCATTGAGAGGATAATCGTCCGTTTGGCAGAAATACCAGCGTATTCTGATGCGTGAGGATTAAGACCAACTGCACGAATTTCAAAACCAAGAGTTGTTTTCTTGAGCATAAACCAAATAACTGCAACTGCAATGATGGCAAAGAAAATACCAATATTCATCCGCGAATTACCAGTCAACTCAGCTAACCAAGGTGTCTGGTAGGTTGCATTAACCCCAACACGAATGGTCGAATCTGTACTTTGCATGAAGTCTTTAGGGAAAGCATGAATCAAGGCATTTCCTACATACAAGACGATGTAGTTCATCATGATGGTTACGATAACCTCTGACGTCCCTAGATAGGCTCTCAGAATACCCGGAATCGCTCCGACAATCCCACCAGCAATCAAGGCAATCACGATGGTTGCTAGAATCATCAAGGGACGGGGCATATCTGGATGCGACAAGGCAAACCAACCACTGAGAATCCAACCTGCCAAAGCCTGACCAGGAAGCCCGACGTTAAAGAAACCTGCACGACTGGCAACAGCAAAACCAAGACCAATCAAGACCAAAGGCCCCATAGCACGGAAAATCTCACCAATCCCGCGTAGACTACCGAAGGCTGTATAGAACAATTCTTCGTAGCCCCAAATAGCATCATAACCGAAGATCCACATGACAATGGCTCCGAGCAAAATTCCTAGGAAGACAGAAATCAAGGGAACCGAAATTTGTTGTAATTTTTTAGACATCACTCTTCTCCTTTCCCAAGTTTCCACCAGCCATCAAGACACCTAGTTCTTGTTTATTGGTTGTTTCTGGTGATACAATACCTTGAATCTTACCATCGTGGATAACGGCAATACGGTCTGAGACGTTTAAAATCTCATCCAATTCAAAGCTGACAACAAGAACAGCCTTACCATTATCACGCTCTTCAATCAAGCGCTTGTGGATATATTCAATGGCACCGACATCCAACCCACGAGTTGGCTGGCTGACGATAAGGAGATCAGGATCTCGATCAATTTCACGAGCAATAATTGCTTTTTGTTGATTTCCTCCTGAGAGTGCCGCTGCAGGAACAAATTCGCTGGCAGCACGAACATCAAACTCTTCCATTAGCTTTTTAGCATAAGAAGTAATATTTGAATAGTTCAAAATTCCATTTTTGCTATGTGGTTCTTTATAGTAGGTTTGAAGGGCAATATTTTCAGAAATCATCATTTCCAAAATCAAGCCATCACGGTGACGGTCTTCTGGAACGTGCCCCACACTCAACTCTGTAATCTGACGTGGGTGCAAACCTACAATTGAATCTCCTTTTAGCTCAATGCTACCAGATTCAACCTTGCGAAGACCTGTAATTGCTTGAATCAGTTCAGACTGACCATTTCCATCAATCCCTGCAATACCAACAATCTCTCCAGCACGAACATCCAAGGACAGATTTTTCACAGCTGGAACACCGCGGTTTTCATGGACCACCAAGTCTTTAATAGACAAGACCACTTCTTTTGGTTGAGAGGCTTGCTTCTCTGTTTTAAAGGAAACAGAACGACCTACCATCATTTCTGCTAAATCAGCATTGGTAGCCCCTGCGATTTCGACGGTTTCAATTGATTTCCCACGACGGATAACTGTAACGCGGTCAGAAACTGCGCGAATCTCATCCAACTTGTGGGTGATCAAGATAATTGATTTTCCTTCTTTGACAAGATTTTTCATAATAGCCATCAACTCATCAATTTCTGATGGAGTCAAGACCGCCGTTGGTTCGTCAAAGATAAGGATATCAGCCCCCCGATAAAGGGTTTTTAAAATTTCTACACGTTGTTGGGCTCCAACTGAGATGTCTGCCACCTTGGCAGAAGGATCAACAGCTAAGCCATAACGTTCAGAAAGAGCCTTGATTTCTTTGCTAGCTCCAGCGATATCTAGCACACCATTTTTAGTCAATTCGCTACCTAAAATGATGTTTTCAGCCACTGTGAAGGCTTCTACCAACATAAAGTGCTGGTGAACCATTCCGATTCCCAAGCTAGCTGCTTTAGATGGTGAGTCGAGGTTGACAACTTGACCGTTGACCGCAATTTCACCACTGGTTGGTTCAAGAAGCCCTGCTAACATATTCATTAGTGTAGACTTACCAGCCCCATTTTCTCCTAAAAGTGCATGAATTTCACCTTTTCGTAGGTGCAGGTTGATTTTGTCGTTGGCAACAAATTCACCAAACACCTTGGTAATATCACGCATCTCAATGACATTTTCGTGTGCCATGTGCTCTTCCTTTCAGAGTCTTATTTTATTTCAATAAAACTTGCTAGTTTATCTAGTAGCAAGCTTTACTGAGACAAAATGACTTTGTCTCAACTCTTAAAAAAGCGGCCGAGGGCCGCTTCCTAAGAAATGACTTCCATCCATTATTTTGCAGGAACTTTTACGCTTCCATCAAGGATTTTAGCTTTAGCATCTTCGACAGCTTTTTTACCTTCTTCTGAAAGGTTTGTTACTGCCAAGTCAACCCCTTTATCTTTCAATGAGTAAACGATCACTTGACCGCCAGGGAATTCACCTTTTTCTGCCTTGTTAGAAATATCTTTTACAGTTGTACCAACTTGTTTCAAAGTAGATACAAGAACAAAGTTTGATTCTTTACCATCTTTAGAAGTGTATTTACCTTCTGCTTCTTGGTCACGGTCAACACCGATAACCCAAACTTTTTCATTTTCAGGACGGCTTTCGTTAAGTGATTTTGCTTCTGCAAAGACACCTGCACCTGTACCACCAGCTACTTGGTAAACAACGTCTGCACCAGCTGCGTATTGTGCCGCTGCAATTGTTTTACCTTTGGCATTATCACCAAATGAACCAGCATAGTCAACTTGTACTTTGATAGATGAATCTACTGAGGCAACACCTGCCTTGAAACCAGCTTCAAAACGAGAGATAACTTCTGACTCCATACCACCTACAAAACCAACTTGTTTTGTCTTAGTTGTTTTTGCTGCAGCCACACCTGCAAGGTAAGCAGATTCATTATCAGCAAATGTTACACTAGCAACATTCTTTTTATCTTTAATCACATCATCAATCAAAACATAGTTCAAGTCAGAATGTTCTTTAGCTGCTTCTTCAACTGCATTGTGAAGGGCAAAACCAACACCGAAGATTAGGTTGTAACTTCCAGCTGCTTGTTGCAAGTTGTTAGCGTAGTCAGCTTCACTTGTTGATTGGAAGTAAGTAAAACCTTTATCTTTTGAAAGATTGTGTTCTTTACCCCAGTCTTGCAAACCTTCCCAAGCTGATTGGTTGAATGATTTGTCATCAACACCACCAGTATCAGTGACGATTGCTGCTTTTATCTTCACATCAGAAGATGAAGCTGCGTTACGAGAAGAGCGGTTACCACATGCAGCAAGTCCAACTGCTGCCACTGCAACTAGACCAAGGCCTAGCCATTGTTTCTTGTTCATTACTGAACCTCCTAAATAAGATATGCAACGATGTTGCAAGTATGGATTTATTGGCCACAAGGACCGTGCCACTCAGAGAGCGACTCAGACTAGTTTAAGTCTGTAAAAGAGTATGGAAGTAACTCCCCGACCGTCATCTCGACCGTCGATTTATCTTTTGCGACTAAGGTCACTTTTAGATCTTGTTCAAAAAATTCAGCCATCACTTGGCGACAAGCACCACATGGCGAAATTGGTTTTTCAGTCTGTCCATAGACAATCAATTCTGAAAACTCTCTTTGGCCTTCAGAAACTGCTTTAAAAATCGCTGTACGCTCTCCGCAGTTTGTCAAAGAATAACTAGCATTCTCGATATTCACTCCCGTATAAACACTTCCGTCTTTTGCCACTAAAACTGCTCCGATAGGAAAGTGAGAATAGGGGACATAGGCATGTTTGCTGGTTTCAATTGCCAGTTCAATCAACTCAGTAGTCGCCATCTGCCAATTCTCCTTTTAAAATGGCTACACCAGCTGACGTTCCAATACGGGTAGCACCAGCCTCCACAAAGGCAAGAGCATCTGCATAAGAACGAGCTCCACCAGCAGCCTTGACACCCATATCAGGTCCAACAGTTTCACGCATTAATGTAACATCTGCTATCGTAGCACCACCAGTTGAAAAGCCAGTAGATGTTTTAACAAAGTCAGCTCCTGCTTTTTGAGCTAATTGGCAAGCCACAACTTTTTCTTGGTCGGTCAGAAGGCAAGCTTCAATAATGACTTTCACTAACTTGTCACCACTTGCTTCCACGACTGCGCGAATATCTGACTCAACCAAATCAAGATTACCTGATTTGAGAGCTCCAACATTGATCACCATATCAATCTCATCTGCACCATTTTGGATAGCTTCCTTGGTTTCAAAAGCTTTCACAGTTGAAGTTGTTGCTCCCAAAGGGAAACCTACTACTGTGCAGACCTTGACATCTGTGCCTTCAAGCCCTTTTTTAGCATGTTCAACCCAGATCGGATTAACGCAAACACTGGCAAAATCATACTCTCTAGCTTCAGACAACAAACAATCAATTTGATTTTCTGTTGCATCTTGTTTTAAAAGCGTATGATCGATATATTTATTTAATTTCATATTCGGATTCTCCTGCGGTTTATGAGATAATTTCTATAATTTCTCGTAAACTTTGCATCCTATCATTTATTTTAACATATTTTTGAAAATCTGTAACTAGCTGAGAAGAAATTTTTCCATTTGTGTATACTTTTGCAACAATTTCTCCCTTTTGAACGGAATCTCCAACTTTCTTTTCAAAAACAATTCCTGTTTCATAGTCCAAGGCATCAGATTTGACTGCACGGCCTGCCCCCAGTCTCATAGCATAAAGCCCAAATTCCATAGCTGGAAGAGCTGAAATGATACCCGTTTCCTGGGCAGGGATTTCCACCACATGGGCTACATTTACAGGACGATAGAGGTCTTCCAAGTCTCCACCTTGGACTTGGATCATTTCCTCAAACTTAGCCAGCGCTTGGCCATTTTCAAGATGTTGACGAACTTCTTCAACTGTTTTATTTACATTTGCCAGGCCAAGCATAATTTGAGCCAATTCACAGATGAGGTGGGTAATATCCTGACGGCCTTGCCCTTGTAAAATCTCCAATGCTTCAAGAATCTCCAGACGATTTCCAATCGCTCGTCCCAAGGGTTGGCTCATATCTGTAATCACAGCTACTGTCTTTCGACCAACTGCTTTACCAAGATCCACCATGGTTTGAGCCAATTCACGCGCCTCATCAACCGTTTTCATGAAGGCACCCTCACCGACAGTCACGTCTAGCAAAATAGCATCCGCCCCTGCTGCAATTTTCTTGCTCATTACCGAACTCGCGATCAAAGGAATCGTATCGACAGTTGCGGTCACATCACGTAGGGCATAGAGAAGCTTATCCGCTTTGACCAGCTGGTCTGATTGCCCAATGACAGATACACCAATATCCTGAACTTGACGAATAAAATCTTCTTGACTACGTTCTACTTGATAACCCTTAATGGACTCCAATTTATCAATTGTTCCGCCTGTATGGCCGAGACCACGACCACTCATTTTTGCCACAGGCACACCAAAGCTAGCAACAAGAGGAGCCAAAATCAAGGTCACCTTATCACCAACACCACCCGTAGAATGCTTGTCAACCTTAACCCCATCAATAGCTGATAAATCAAACTCTTGACCTGTCTGAACCATATTCATAGTTAGGTCAGAAATTTCTCGTGTCGTCATTCCTTTGAAATAGACAGCCATAGCAAAGGCAGACATCTGATAATCAGGAACCGTTCCTGACACATAGCCTTCTACCAGCCATTCAATTTCACTCGAAGTCAATTCTTGCCCGTCTCGTTTTTTTTGGATTAAATCAACTGCTCTCATTCTTTCACACTTCTAAGGATATAGTATCCCTTATCTTTTTTTAAGATTTCGCAATTGCCAAACACTTCCTCCATCTTGGACTTAGCACTTGGAGCCCCTTGTTTTTTCTGGATGACGATGGTCAAATCCCCACCAGTTTCCAAGAAATCCTGACTTTTCTCAATGATTTCATGAACCACTTGCTTGCCCGCACGGATAGGAGGATTGGAAATGACATGGTCAAATTTCCCTTCAACTTGTTCATAGATGTTGGACTGGAAAATCGTCGCTTCTACTTTATTTCGTTCAGCATTTTGTCGCGCCAAATCCAAGGCACGATTATTAATATCGACCATGGTCGCCTGAACTCCATAAGCCTTAGCTAAGGACAAGCCCAAAGGTCCATAACCACAGCCTACATCAAGGACAGTCTCTCCTTGGTTGACCTCAAGACACTTGAGCAAGAGTTGACTGCCAAAGTCAACCATTTTCTTGCTAAAAACACCAGCATCCGTCAAAAAGGTCATTTTTTGTCCTAACAAGTCCACTCTCAACTCATGAATGTCGTGAGCAGCATCAGGATTTTCTGCATAATACATTTTACTCATGAAACTATTTTACCATAATTTGACTTAAATTGTAAATCGTTTACAAATTGATAATCAAACGAAAAAGATTGAAGAAAGCGAGTCACGAAGACCTTTTCTTCAATCTCTTTCAACACTTATAAATAATAAACCATTTAGAACTAGAAATATCATAATCAGGATAAAACAACAAATTTATCATCTATAATTAGGCTCATTTTTATGACTATTGCTTAACCTTCAAATACTTTATTATCAACAAAATTCCCAACAGGATGTTTAGATAAAAGCCCAACTGATACGTTTTTGTCAGGAATTTCAAACTTGTCCAAAGTCGTATCAAATCTTCTAGTGACATGCGGAAGAAATAACCCTCTGTAGCAATCCATAGAACTAAAAAGAAATAACTACCAGCAGCAAGCCATTTCGTCCACCGTTTTTTTAGGAAGAAAGCAATCAAGAGCGAACAGATAAAGACAGCTGTTACAATGGCATGTTCCATCAAAAAAGTAAAACCGTAATAGATTTCCACAAAACGTCTACCATTATCCGCATTCGCTCCTTTTAAAAAAGGTAGTGCAAAACTTAAAATAAAACAGAGTTCCAATGTGTAACGTTTTAAGATTTTCATAGTACACCTCCTATAAGTTGTGAACTAAAAAGCTCCCTTTATAAGCTTACAAATCAGTAGAAACTATCTCCTACTTCATCAATTAATTGGTCAACCTCTATCTACCTCTATTATACGATATTGTCTTATTATCATCAAGAAACCGCTTTATTTTTTTAGTTTTTTATGGTATGATAGACAAAATATCTAGGGGAAAACAAATGACCAACGAATTTTTACATTTTGAAAAAATCAGCCGCCAGACTTGGCAATCTTTACATCGAAAGACAACACCTCCTTTGACTGAAGAGGAATTAGAATCCATCAAGAGTTTTAATGACCAGATTAGTTTACAAGATGTTACTGATGTCTATCTTCCCCTAGCCCATCTCATCCAGATTTACAAGCGTACCAAGGATGATTTGGCCTTTTCCAAAGGAATTTTCCTTCAACGTGAAAGCAAATCCCAACCTTTTATCATTGGGGTTTCTGGTAGTGTTGCCGTTGGAAAATCCACTACAAGTCGCCTACTGCAAATCCTGCTATCCCGTACGCTTACAGATGCTAGGGTTGAGTTGGTAACGACTGACGGCTTTCTCTACCCCAACCAGACCTTGATTGAACAGGGGATTTTAAATCGCAAGGGATTTCCTGAAAGCTATGATATGGAAGCACTACTCAACTTCTTGGACCACATCAAAAATGGACAAGATGTAGATATTCCTGTCTATTCTCATGAAGTCTACGACATCGTACCCGAAGAGAAACAAAGCGTCAAAGCTGCTGACTTTGTGATTGTCGAGGGGATTAATGTCTTTCAAAATCCACAAAACGAGCGTCTCTATATCACTGACTTCTTTGACTTTTCCATCTATGTTGATGCTGCAGTGGATGACATCGAGAGTTGGTATCTAGACCGTTTTTTGAAAATGCTGAGCCTAGCCCAAAACGACCCTGATAGCTACTATTATCGTTTTACTCAAATGCCGATTGGGGAAGTGGAATCCTTTGCCCATCAGGTCTGGACCAGTATCAATCTCACAAATCTACAAAATTATATTGAACCAACCAGAAATCGTGCAGAAGTGATTCTTCATAAAACAAAGAACCATGAAATCGATGAAATTTACTTAAAAAAATAATTTTCCCTTGTCAAAACGTAAGTTTTCAGATATAATGGTATAGTTAGTAAATATGGAGGTAAGAACATTGGCAAACATTAAATCAGCTATCAAACGCGCTGAATTGAACGTTAAACAAAACGAAAAGAACTCAGCTCAAAAATCAGCTATGCGTACTGCTATCAAAGCTTTCGAAGCAAACCCATCTGAAGAACTTTTCCGTGCTGCTAGCTCAGCTATCGATAAAGCAGAAACTAAAGGTTTGATTCACAAAAACAAAGCAAGCCGCGACAAAGCTCGTCTTTCAGCTAAACTTGCTAAATAAGAAACAGTCCATAGAGGCTGTTTTTTTGTCTCCAAATAGGATAAGGTAGAAAATGAAAATCGCAATTATCGGATATTCTGGCGCTGGTAAGTCAACTCTAGCAGAAAAGTTATCTCACTACTACTCCATCCCAAAACTTCACATGGACACACTCCAATTCCAACCTGGTTGGCAAGACAGTGACCGCGAATGGATGTTGACCGAGATGAAAAACTTTCTCACAAAGAATGAAGCTTGGGTCATTGATGGGAATTATTCTTGGTGTTTCTATGAGGAAAGAATGCAGGAAGCTGACCAAATCATCTTTCTCAATTTTTCCCCATTGACCTGTCTCTTTAGAGCCTTTAAACGTTATCTCACATACCGAGGCAAGGTCAGAGAAAGTATGGCTAAGGGATGCCCCGAGCAATTCAACTGGGAATTTATTCGTTGGATTCTCTGGGATGGGCGGAGCAAATCCGCTAAGGAACGCTACAAGTGGATTCAAAAAAACTATCCATATAAAGTGGTCATCCTCAGATCACAAAAAGAGATAGACCAATTTCTGGATAAGAAAAGGAAGTCCTCCGATTCATAAAGAAGGGCTTCCTTTTTTAATGTAATTATTCTGCAATCAAGGTTTCCAAACCAACCTTCATCATATCGGTGAAGGTATTTTGGCGTTCTTCTGCAGTTGTGTCTTCGTCAGGATTGACCAAGCTATCAGAGATGGTCATGATAGCTAACGCGTCAACATGGTGTTGGGCAGCAAGATAGTAAAGTGCTGCTGCTTCCATTTCCACAGCCTTGACTCCCCATTTACCAAGTTCGATGTTCTTTTCAAAGTAGTTTGAGTAAAAGACATCAGATGATAAAACGTTCCCAACGTGGGTTGTCATACCGAGTTCTTTAGCGATATGGTAGGCCTTATCAAGCAAATCAAAGCTAGCGATTTGTGGAAAATCGTACTGTGGCCAGTCGTTGCGGATGATGTTTGAGTTGGTTGCAGCTGCTTGTGCCAAGACCAATTCACGGACATGCACATCCTTATTTAAAGAACCAGCAGTTCCGACACGTATCAATTTTTTCACACCGTAGTCCACGATCAATTCACGTGCATAAATAGAGATTGACGGCATCCCCATCCCAGTACCCATAACAGATATACGGTGCCCCTTGTAGGTCCCTGTGTAACCAAACATGTTACGCACTTCATTAAAACAAACAGCATCTTCTAGAAAATTTTCGGCAATAAACTTAGCACGAAGAGGATCCCCAGGAAGAAGAATTTTATCAGCAATTTCACCCTGCTTAGCAGCAATATGGATAGACATATTTAAGATATAAAGGGCGACAGAGAACAAAGTAAAAATAGGAAACTGACGACGCATCGCAGATGCTAGACAGTTTATCTTTTTTACACAGTTCTCCGCCCGTATTCAGTTCAGCGAATACGGTTAACCCTTCCTTTCTGTGAGTATTTTTTTAGAAAAGATTTCCGCTCGTGTTCAAATCTGAACACATGCTCTACCTTTCCTTGTTTTACTTTTTTTGACTATATTTTAGTCTGAGTGATTTTGTTAAATATTATAAATAATTTTTTTCTGAATGACCTAAAGTTGTTCTTAAAAATGCAAATGGCAAAGTGTAAATTGCTTTGTTGTATTGCGATACCATTTCATTATAGTGTAATTTTTGATTAGCAACTAGCACTTCTGACTCCTTAATCTCAGCAATCAGATCCTTTATACTTTGATCCGCGGTAACACTTGTATCTCTTTCAATTTCCTCAATAATTTTATTCTTCGTCTCCTCCATTTTAGTAGAGTATTCGTGTTTTGAAGTATTTCCAGATTCACCATAAAATTTACGCTTAGATTCTGAATGATTGGCTTGATTTTCATCGTTTGTAAAATTGTTAACAGACTTTTTTTCTTCCAACAATTCTGAAACATTTTTCCTAACAGACATTTTTAACTCATGGTCAACAATTTTATCGGTCAATTCACGAAGTTGTACGATTAACTTTTCCACATACTGTTCTTTAATTTCAATTGCACTGTATGAGGATTTAATTAACTCTTTTAAGTTAACAACTTTATGGTATTGAAATAGAAAGACTATTATGATATAGCTTAAAACTGCAAATACGATAGATGCTCCTTGAAACGGTTCATAGTCTATTTCACTACCACTTGTATCTATAGCAGAAAATATAATCAACCAAACAATAGTTAGGAGAGCAACTATAAAAACTCCACGAATGATACGAAATAATGGATTATTCATTAAATTTGACATCAATTTCCCCTTTTATAATTCAGCTAGAATGGCTTTTAGCAAGCCTTTGAAGTCACCTTTGACACGTTCGGTCACTTCTACCACTTCTTCATGGTTGAGCTCTTCTTTAAAACCAGTAGTATAGTTAGTAATACATAAAATTCCTAGAAGTTTCAAACCTGAGTAGGCTACAACAATAACTTCAGGAGCAATTGACATTCCGACCACATCTGTTCCAAGCATCTTATAGGTACGAATTGCTACTCGTGTTCAAATTAGAACACGCGCTCTACCTTTCTGTTTAATTTTGTTCTCTCACAGAGAACTACCTGAGTTCTGTTCAAAATCAGCTAGTGTTTTCTTATAAACTAGACAAACTAACTGTCAGTGTATCGTCAGATTACAAGATATCATCGTCACTCACCTTAGAATTCAATGTTGTTCCCCAGTGAGTGATTTTTCGATGGGCTTGTGCAAGAATTGGTCTGTTATCATAGATTGTTTGCCATCTATTCCAGATAAGACCTGTTCTCTTTTCGATCTTAATTCGAAGATTACGCATATTAGACTTAATTGGGAGATTGAGGACAAAGCCTGCGGTCTGATTGCGCCCATTCCCTTCCCAAGAACGACTTCGGATAACTGATTGGCCATTTTTATCCACTGTAACTTCTTCCCACGATATTGAATAACGTGCAATATAAGCACCACTATGTTGGATAGTTAGGGTTTTATCTTTTACAGGAGTGTAGTTTAACAGTTGTACAGGCTTAGAAGCTTGTGCCGTTACATTATTTTTAGCTACAAATCGAAAAACCTCTACTTCCGCAAGACTGAGAGCTTGATTTTTTTGACGCAATTGAATGCGAACACGGCGCCCTAGTTTACCATTCAACTGGAGATCTAAACTGCTTCCTTCTAAGCGAGAAACATATTGTCTAGTAACTTCTTGCCCTCTTTCATCATATAAAATTACATCAAAGTCTGCCAAACGTTTGGAAAGTTCGCCATCCCCACGATTATAAAGTCGGACAAGCCCAACCTGTTCCGTACGACCTAAATCAACTTCCCACCAAGGTTGATTTTCAAACTTAGTATGCGTGATAGATTGTTGGCTATAATTACTATTGGTATTACCATCTAGAGCACGACTAGCATCTCCTCCAAACTCGGTAGAGCTTTGACGTGCTTGTTTTTTCCAAGCAATATTTTCAGCACGAAAAACCTGAACTTCTGCAAGACTGAGAGCGTTATATCCATCTAACTCAATGCGTACAAAACGAGCTTTCTTATAATCAATTGAAATCTGAGCGGAACTATCTCGCAAGTAGGCAATACGCTTTCTTTCAATTTCTTTTCCAAAACTATCCAAAAGAATCACATTAAAATTAGTCAGTCTATCTTGAGCAGCATCTGTTCGATTGTAAATATTAATCTGGCGAATCGTTTCTTCCTTGTCTAAATCGACTTGCCACCAAGGTTTTGATTGAAAATCTGTATGAGTGACAGAGTTATGTCCGTAATTCCCATCTAATTTCCCATCAACCGCTCTTCTAGCATCTCCTCCAAAAGCTGTCGAACTTTGAGTTACTCGTTTTCCTAGAGCTATGTTTTCAAATGACTCTGAACTAGGTTGAGTAGACAAGAGGGGAACTTCCTTTTTCTTAAAGAAATAAACTTTGTCCAATTTTTGATCACGATACCCCTGTTTATCAAGTGTATCACGTTTTCCAATATTAAAATTCGGGATAGCATTCATTCTACTTTCAAAATAACCACGCGAACGGTGCTTGAAACTAGAGTTACCTGTAAAAGTTACAATATCATTATCATTACGAATCAAAGATGTCACAACATTATCATTATCGACCACATAATGTTTTATTTTACCAGATAAAGCCAACTTACGGCTTTCTAACCCTACATCCCAGAAACCATTTTTAGCATTCCAAATAGTTCGAGAAGTAATTACTTTAGGAGCGCTAAATGTCGTAACTTTTTTCAAAACATTATTATAAAAAGTAGGATATTTTTGATAAGCTTCAACTGCCGCTATTTGAGCTAAGTAGCCTCCTAGAGAATGCCCTGTCATATAAAGATTGGTAATACTTGAATCTAAAGCAAGCTCTCTCACAACATTACGAATATCATCTGCTTGCGCTGGTTTATTTCCTCCTAACAAAACAAAATCTGCACTTAAATCTTTCGCATCATTCAGTCTTGTTCCACGTATAGCCAACATATGCACCGTTCCATCTTTGAGATAAGGGAGATCGCTCTTGGTCTCAAATAAGAAAGCATCCATCCCACTTGCTGTATGATAAGCCTTTTTCATCTTCCAAAATGGGGCTAACTCATTGTGCATCATTTTATATTCTTGACGATCAAGATAAAGACTTGGAAAAGGATTTTTATGATCTAGAATTTTGTCAATGTAATCATCATCACGATAAGCCAACTCCATAAAAAGGAGGGAATCACGATCTGTGACATACCATTGTTTCTTGTTATCATCTTCCCCATCTTCTAATCCATCTCCATCACTATCTGCTAGTAATGGATGGCTATGGTATCCTAAATAGTCTTTCCCATCTTTATTGTAAATATACAATTCATCCTTATTTTTTATTCCATCATGATCATCATCGCCATCAGGATCTAAAAATTTTCCACCGTATAAAGAATTATCTACAAGATCCTTCTCTACATGGAGTTCTCCTTTAGAAATTTTGACAAAGTCTGCCTCTGTTACTGGACGAGAATTTTTCGGCTCATCCTTTAGAATTTCCTCTTTCTTCAATTCCTCATGAGGTACAGCAGATTCTTTTTTATATAATTCTTCTACTGCCTTTTCTTTCTCATGTGTAACAACTTCTTTTGTTTCTAAAGTTGATTGAGTAGCTGTAGCTTTCTCCTCTGTAATAGATATTTCCTGTTTTTTATCAGTACCTTCTTTTACGGGACTATCCTTTGCTACTACTGATACAGAGCCTTCATTTTTCAGACCATGATTTCCTTCATTGGCAGAAACACCTGTTGGTACTATAAAAGCAAAACCAACTGCTACAGATACAACTCCGATACTTAATTTTTTTATGCCAAAACGCATAATTTGTTGACCGATTTTCATTTATACATATATCTTTCTTTTATTTTTTTCACCCTCTTTACCAACAATATTCTCCAATCAGCTAATCTCCTTTAGCGTCACAGTTTCATTTTTATACTTTGTTAGCAAGAATTTGAAGAGGTTTATAAAAGTATAGGAACCTCATTCATTTTTATATCATACTTCTATATAGAAGTTAATTATTTCATTCATCTTCCAATTTATATAGATGTTTTCACACTTATTTTTCTTTCTCATAGTGCTGCAAGAATTGCTTTAAGCAAGCCTTTGAAATCACCTTTAACACGTTCAGTCACTTCTACAACTTCTTCGTGGTTAAGTTCTTCTTGGAAACCAGCCGCAAAGTTAGTGATACATGAAATTCCTAGAACTTTCAAGCCTGAGTGGGCTGCCACGATAACTTCAGGAACAGTAGACATACCAACTGCATCTGCTCCAAGTGTCTTATAGGCACGAATTTCTGCTGGGGTTTCATATGTCGGACCTGTTACACCAATATAGACACCTTCGTCAAGCTTAATACCAAGTTTCTTAGCCACTTCATGGGCAGTAGCACGATATTCTGGTGTGTAGGCTTTAGACATATCTGGGAAACGTGGACCAAAATCATCCAAGTTTTCACCCATCAATGGGTTTTGCCCCGTCATGTTGATATGGTCTGAGATAGCCATCAAGGTACCAGGACCAAATCCAATACCGCCAGCTGCATTGGTTACAATGACACCTTCACATCCGAGAACTTTCATGACACGAACTGGGAAAGTCACGACTTCCAGAGGATTGCCTTCGTAGAAATGGAAACGACCTTGAAGAGCCAAAACCTTGCGACCTGCAAGTTCCCCATATACCAATTTACCAGCGTGACCAACTACTGTTGAACGGCCCCAGTTTGGAATATCCGAATAGTCTACTACAACTGGATTTTCGATTTCTTCTGCCAATTCTCCAAGTCCTGACCCAAGGATTAGACCGAACTCAGGCGTTTGGATTCCCTTGTCCTTCAGGAAAGCAGCTGTTTCATTGATTTTATCTAAAAATGTCATTGTGTGTCTCCTTTATTAGTTTTTAGCATTTGACCGATTTTGTCAAAAGTTTTAGCATTGCGAATGGTAATGTTGCGATAGAAAGGCATCTTGAGCAAGTGCTTGTGATAGGCAGTTGCATAGTAGGATTCTTCAGAGAATTTCCCCCAGAAAATCCCATGTTTTCCAAAATGAACCACTTCATCTTTCAGTTCCAAACTTTCAACTTTCTCAATGACTTGATCCACATCCAAGCCCTCCGTGTAAAAGAGGACATCTTTTCGTGCCAAATCTCTAGTCCACCATTCAGGCAGATTTTTAAGTTCCGCTTCAAAGTCCTCAAGACTCAGCAAAGAAAAGCTCTGAATAAATGGATAATGGATTTCAAAGAAAGCCTCTAACTTTTCAACCAATTGGGCTTTGGGAGCTGTCGCAGTAAAGAAAATGTTGCCACTGTTGATGTAGGTTTCAACATTTTCCAGTCCCAACTCTGTCAGTTCTTGACGAAGTTGCGCCATGACAACTTTATTTTTCCCACCTACATTAATGCCCCTAACAAGTAAAGCATAGCGTTTCATCTTATACCAATTTATCTAAGAAACTTTCCCCAATCATGGCAGTTTCAACACCAAAGTTATCCGCAACTGTTGCTGAGATGTCTGCAAAATGTCCAACTGGAATCAAACCGTTTCCTTTAAAGGCTGGACTGTAAGCTAAAAGTGGAATATATTCACGAGTGTGGTCTGTTCCTGCATAGGTTGGGTCATTTCCATGGTCCGCAGTAATCAAGAGAAGGTCGTTCTCTCTCATGGCTGCGATAATTTCAGGCAAGCGTTCATCAAACTCATGCAAGCAATCACGATAACCGTGAGCATTACGACGGTGGCCGTAAAGAGCATCAAAGTCCACCAAGTTTGTGAATGAGAATCCTTTTTCAAACTCAGCAAGTCCCATGGTCTTCAATAATGTATCAATTCCGTGGCTGTTTGACTTGTTGTGGCCCATGTCATGATTGATACCAGCACCGTTGAAGATATCATTGATCTTACCAACTGCGTAAGTATCGATACCAGCCTCGTTCAATTTATCCAAAACAGTCGGTGCAAATGGAGATACAGCCAAGTCACGACGGTTTGCCGTACGAGTGAAGTTACCTGGTTCACCTACATAAGGGCGAGCAATGATACGACCTAGAAGGGCAGGTCGCTCAAGTGTAATTGAACGAGCGTATTCACAGATACGGTACAATTCGTCCAAAGGAATAATATCTTCGTGGGCAGCAATTTGCAAGACAGGGTCAGCTGAAGTATAGATAATCAGCTCTCCAGTTTCCATCTGACGTGGTCCAAAATCATCGATAACAGCTGTTCCTGAATAAGGTTTGTTAGCTTCACGAATAACCTTGCGTCCTGAGAATTCTTCGATTTTTGTCAAGATTTCTTCTGGGAATCCGTTCCAGAAAGTATCGAAAGGCTCGGTAATATTGAGTCCCATGATTTCCCAGTGTCCAGTCATAGTATCCTTACCAAGAGATACTTCTTCTAATTTTGTTGCATATCCAGTTGGATTGCTTTCTGCCGGTACAGTCTTAAGAGGAGTTTCACGAGGAATATTTCCTAGACCAATTTTAGCCATGTTTGGCACATTCAAACCAACTGTTTTTGAAATGTGTCCCAGTGTATCAGAAGCTCCATCTGGAACCCCTGCGTTAACAAAGTTGTTAGCATCTGGTGCAGCTCCGATTCCTACAGAATCCAATACCACCAAGTGAATACGATTAAATTTTGACATAGTGTATCTCCTCCTATTTTCCTTTGTTTGAAGTTAAAATCTGAACTCCATCTCGTCCAGCAACGATGACCTTATCCACCATTTGGTTGAATAATCCATGCTCCACGACACCAACGACATGGTCCAGTTCTTGTCCGAAAGCAATTGGATCTTCAATGACATCCAAGGCAAGGTCAATGATAAAATTCTGCATATCGGTCACAAAACGTTGACCGTCTTTTTCACGGAAACTTGGTTTGTAGCCAGCTCGCTCAAAACGACGAAAAATCTGTTCTGCGCCATACTGAACCACTTCTACTGGCAATTTAAAAGCACCCAGTTTCTCTACTAGCTTGCTTTCATCCACTACCCAAATATATTCTTTTGAGGGCGTTGCCACAACCTTCTCCATGAGAAGGGCACCACCACCGCCTTTGATTCCGTTAAACTGGCTATCCACTTCATCCGCCCCGTCGACTGTCACATCGACAAAGTCTACTTGGTCAATAGACTTGAGCGGGATATTAAGCCCTTCAGCCTGTTTACTGGTCACACTAGAAGTCGTTACAGCTGTAATTCGTAGGCCTTCTTCCTTGATACGACGACCGATTTCTTCGACAAAATAATAGGCAGTCGAGCCAGTACCTAGTCCGACAACCATGCCATCCTTGACAAACTCAGCAGCCTTGATACCTGCCATTTTCTTCAGATTTTCCACTCAAACACCTCCATTAGAGAGCTACTTTCATTATATCATGTCTACCTTTATTATTCAAAAGTTGGAAACATCAAATATTCTATTTTCGGCAACATTAAAACAAGAAAATGAGATTGAAAATATTTTTATTTCAGAAACTCTTTATTATCATTTTTAAAAATTTATAAAATGAATAAAAAAGCAATTAAACAAGAACATTCATTATTATAAAATTATTTTCGTTTCTTTTTTCCATTTAAACTATTTTTCCAAAAATTTTCTCATAATTGACCTCCTGTAATACAAAAAATGATTAAATAGAGCCATAAATAAAATAGGGAACATATTTGGCAAAGTAAAGGTCTTTAAAATTTTTTCAACAACCTATCGAAGTTGCAGTAAAAGGTTTGGATTGAGAATAAATCTGATTATGAAAATGATTGGTTTTAAAAGTAATTAACGTTCCTCAGGATGTCTACTTGAACTAAGATATAGTAAATTGAAGCTAGAGTAGTACAAATTAACTTCTAAAGCATTTTTAGAAATTAATTTGAATGCACCAAGTGATTTATCTAAATCTTATTCCAATCTGCTATATTTTTTATTGAATTGTCAACAAAAAGGTACAGTATCATTTTAAATGAGTATAAAAGATTACAGAAATTTCAAAATTATAAAAACGCATATTATCAGTACAAAAAACTTGATATTATGCGTTTTATCTTGGAAAATTTTTCTAAATTTCCCACTCAAATTAAATTCTATCCCAGCCTATTTTGAGACATTTTTCATTACTTTTGGAAGATAATTACTGATTTCCGTTGGTAAGACCACATACTGTTCTTGAGCTAGTTCTTGAGCAATAGCTGAGTGAAGATGGGTCGCTACTACCACACGCTCGTAGAGACTGGCTTGTTTAAACTGACCTACAAATCCTGCAATCATTCCAGCCAGAGTATCTCCCATTCCCCCAGTCGCCTGATAGGGACCGCCAACCTGTAACTGGTAATAATCAGATTGGCCAACTTCCCAAATACGAGTAGCTGGGCCTTTCTCCACCAAAATTGTTCCTTGAGGAAAGGAAGTCAGGGCACTAGCCGTTGCATCTTTGTTTTGCTTTTCAATAGCAATACCAGACAGTTTTTCCCATTCTTTTTGGTGAGGAGTTAGGATAAGCTGGTTAGATGGCAACGACAAACTTGTTCTAGCAAGAATGGTCAAGGCTCCTCCGTCTACAATCAAAATCTGATTTTGGCTTAAATTAACAAAGACTTGTTTTACTAGATTTTCTCCAAAAGCATCGTCTCCTAAACCAGGCCCTAGCAAGATAACTTCTGCCTTCTCCAATTGCTCTTTTAACAAGTGCTGGTCTTGAAGAGAAAAGGCCATAGCCTCGGGTAAATGGCTGTGCAGAGCTGGAATATTTTCCCTGTCCGTTCCAACTGTCACCAATCCTGCACCGCTTTTTACAGCTGCTAAAGTAGCCATGATGATGGCACCACCATAAGGATACGTCCCACCAAGCAAGAGCAGACGGCCATAGTCTCCTTTATGACTGGTACGAGAACGTTCAATAATGACTTTTTCTAGTAAGGTTTGCTCAATCACTCTCATCCTTTTTTCCTCTCGCTTTTATTATACAACAAAAAGGAGGCACAAACCTCCTTTTATAATCTTACTTTTAAAATTTTCTATCCAATGTCCGAAGTGCTGCCTGATAAGTTTGCTCCATCAGCATGGTAATGGTCATAGGACCGACACCTCCAGGGACTGGCGTGATGTGGCTAGCAAGTGGTGCAACTGCCTCATAATCCACATCCCCACAGAGCTTACCATTTGCATCACGATTCATCCCAACGTCAATGACTACCGCACCTGGTTTGACAAAGTCAGCAGTCACAAACTTGGCACGGCCGATTGCTACTACAAGAATATCCGCTTTAGCAGCAACCTTAGCGAGATTATGGGTGCGTGAGTGAGTCAAGGTCACTGTTGCATTCTTGGCCAAAAGAAGCTGAGCCATGGGTTTTCCAACGATATTGGAACGACCGATGACGACCGCATTTTTACCTTCCAAGTCAATCCCATATTCATGAAACATTTCCATAATTCCTGCAGGTGTTGATGGAATCATAACTGGATGTCCAGACCAAAGACGTCCCATATTTAGAGGATGGAAACCATCCACATCCTTTTCTGGGTCAATGGACAACAAAACCGCTTCTTCATCGATATGTTTTGGTAATGGTAACTGGACCAATATCCCATGCCAAGCTGGATCTTGATTGTATTTGGCAATCAAGTCTAACAATTCCGCTTGGGTAATGGTTTCTGGAACTCGCACTACTTCGCTACGAAATCCTGCCGCAAGGGCTGACCTCTCCTTGTTGCGAACATAGACTTGGCTAGCAGGGTTCTCCCCAACCAAAATCACCACCAAACCAGGTACTAGCCCCGTTTCTGCCTTTAATCTTGCAGTCTTTTCAGCCAGCTGTCCTTGTAACTTAGCTGCTAGAGCCTTTCCATCAATAATCTGTGTCATATCACTTCTCTTTTCTTTTAAATATCTTCCATTATACCAAAAACTGTTGGTCCCCTCTAACACTTCTTTCCTAGGCTATCCTATAGTTTCAAACTATAAGAAAAAGCTCTGGTCGAGCTTTTCACTAATCTTCTCTTTAACGTTTAAAGCTGGCTACAAATAGCTAAACAAAGCTAACTTATAAAACCTTACTCAAGAAGTCTTTAGTCCGTTGTTCTTGGGTTTGTTCAAAAATCTGTTCAGGTGTTCCATCTTCAACAACCACGCCGTCTGCCATAAAGATGACACGGTCTGCCACCTCACGGGCAAATCCCATCTCATGTGTTACGATAACCATGGTCATTCCTGACTTGGCTAGATCTTGCATAACAGCCAGAACTTCTCCAACCATCTCAGGGTCCAAGGCTGAAGTTGGCTCATCAAAGAGCAAAACATCTGGTTCCATAGCCAACCCACGCGCAATGGCAATCCGTTGTTGCTGTCCACCTGACAAACTCTGTGGATAAGCGTCTGCCTTATCTGGTAAACCAACTTTTTCCAAAAGCTCTTGGGCTCTCTTCTCAGCAACAGCCTTGCTCTCACCTTTGGTCTTGATAGGTGACAAGGTGATATTTTCCATCACAGTCATATTAGGAAAGAGATTGAATTGTTGGAAAACCATGCCCATCTTCTCACGCATGGCAAACAGGTCATTCTTCTTGTCCGTAATATCGACTCCCTCAAAGATAACCTTCCCCTTGGTTGCTTCTTCCAACAAATTCATAGAGCGAAGCAAGGTAGATTTCCCGCTCCCTGAAGGACCGATGATAACGACAACTTCTCCTCTTTTAATCTCGAGGTTGATGCCCTTCAATACTTCATTCTTTCCAAATGATTTATGTAAATTTTCAATTTTTATCAAGGTTTCTGTCATTATTTTTTATCTCCTTGTCCCATACGTTTTTCAAAAGCTTTCAAGGCTACTGTCAAAATAGAAGTCATAATCAAGTAATAAAAGGCTGCAAATAAAAGTGGTGTTAAAGGTAGATAGGTTGTTGTAGAAACTGTTGTAGCCCCGTTCCACAACTCCATGACACCAATAGCTGATAAGAGGGAACTATCCTTGATAATAGTGATAAATTCGTTCCCCAATGCTGGCAAAATATTTTTGATAGCTTGTGGCAAAATCACATAGCGCATGGCATTTTTAGGACGAATCCCTAAAGAATAGGCCGCCTCTAACTGCCCCTTAGGAACCGCATTAATTCCGGCACGAACAGTCTCAGAAACATAAGCACCACTGTTCATAGAGATAATCAAAATCCCTGGAATCAGACGAGAAAGATCAACACCTAAAATTCCAACCTGAATAGTCGGAGCATTGATGTGCATAAGGGCAAAGGCAATCATAATCTGAACCATCATCGGTGTCCCACGGAAAATCCAAACGTACAAGTTGGCGAGCCAAACAAGCGGTTTAAACTTTGAACGTTGCCCAAAAGCCAAGACAACACCCAAAATAGTTCCCAAAAAGACAACACAGATAGAAATGAGAACCGTCACAACAGCCCCATAGTTAAAATAAGGTAAATACTTAGGTAAGAAAGAAAAATTCATAGTCACACTGCTTTCTAAAATAGAATACTGTATGATTATAACATGTATTGAATTAAAATTCAAATCTTTTATCCAATTTATTCAAAAAAACTTTAAGCTAGTAGAATTAGCGAGAAATCTTAGTTTTTTCTAGTCAAGTTGACCTCCTTTATGGTAAAATAGTAACGATAAGAAATGAAGGAGAATCAAAATGGAATCACATTTGGTTAGAATCATCAACCGCCTTGAAGCAATGGCAAAAGACGGCGGAAATTTAAAACGTAATTTTGAACGCGAAGGAGTTGTTGTTGCAGAAGTTGCATACAGCCACGACGAAGAAAACGGCTCAATCTTTACCCTTCGTGATGTCGAAGCTCGTGAAACTTATACGTTTGACAGCATTGACTTAATTGCAATGGAGATTTACGAACTCCTTTACTAATATAAAACAAGCCGGGATTGCCCCTGCATGTCTAACCAAAATCCTTTTTGTCTCACAAATAGGATTTTTTTAGTCCAAATTCACAAAGATTTTCATTGTAACAACTTCTCAAAGCTTCAATCTTTTTACTTGCTTTACACCCCAATCCTGTTATAATGAGAGTATAGAAATTTGACTATTTTTGACCTTTAGATAGGTCAGGCTAAAGAAAGAAATGAGGTAGATGTATGCTTTGTCAAAACTGTAAAATCAATGACTCAACGATTCATCTTTATACCAATCTCAATGGAAAGCAAAAACAAATTGACCTCTGTCAAAACTGCTATAAGATTATCAAAACAGATCCTAACAATAGCCTCTTTAAAGGTATGACAAATCTGAACAATCGTGACTTTGATCCCTTTGGTGATTTCTTCAATGACCTAAACAATTTTAGACCTTCTAACAACACTCCTCCGACTCCCCCAACCCAATCAGGTGGAGGTTACGGTGGAAATGGCGGTTATGGTTCCCAAAATCGTGGACCTGCTCAAACTCCGCCACCAAGCCAAGAAAAAGGCCTGCTAGAAGAATTTGGTATTAACGTAACTGAGATTGCCCGTCGTGGAGATATCGACCCCGTTATTGGGCGCGACGATGAGATTATCCGTGTCATCGAAATTCTCAATCGTAGAACCAAGAATAATCCTGTCCTTATCGGTGAACCAGGTGTCGGAAAAACGGCCGTTGTCGAAGGTCTAGCTCAGAAAATTGTCGATGGCGATGTGCCACATAAACTCCAAGGTAAACAAGTCATCCGTCTGGATGTGGTTAGCCTGGTTCAAGGAACGGGGATTCGAGGACAATTTGAAGAACGCATGCAAAAACTCATGGAAGAAATTCGCAAACGTGAAGACATCATCCTCTTTATCGATGAAATCCATGAAATTGTTGGTGCTGGTTCTGCGGGCGATGGCAATATGGATGCTGGAAATATCCTCAAGCCAGCCCTTGCTCGTGGGGAACTGCAACTGGTCGGTGCTACTACCCTCAATGAATACCGTATCATTGAAAAGGATGCTGCCCTAGAACGCCGTATGCAGCCTGTTAAAGTCGATGAACCAACGGTGGAGGAAACAATCACTATCCTCAAAGGGATTCAAAAAAAATACGAAGACTACCACCACGTTCAATATACCGATGCTGCGATTGAAGCAGCTGCAACTCTTTCCAATCGCTACATCCAAGATCGCTTCTTACCTGACAAGGCCATTGACCTCCTAGATGAAGCTGGTTCTAAGATGAATTTGACCTTGAATTTTGTGGATCCTAAAGTCATTGACCAACGTCTGATTGAGGCCGAAAATCTCAAGTCTCAAGCTACACGAGAGGAAGATTTTGAGAAGGCAGCCTACTTCCGTGATCAGATTGCTAAATATAAGGAAATGCAAAAGAAAAAGGTTACGGACCAAGATACTCCTATTATCAGTGAGAAAACCATTGAGCATATTATCGAGCAGAAAACAAACATTCCTGTTGGTGATTTAAAAGAGAAAGAACAATCTCAACTCATCCATCTAGCCGAAGATCTCAAGTCTCATGTTATTGGTCAAGATGACGCAGTCGATAAGATTGCCAAGGCTATTCGACGTAATCGTGTCGGACTTGGTACTCCTAATCGCCCAATCGGAAGTTTCCTCTTTGTCGGCCCAACTGGTGTCGGTAAGACAGAACTTTCCAAACAACTGGCTATCGAACTCTTTGGTTCTGCTGACAGTATGATTCGCTTCGATATGAGTGAATATATGGAAAAACACAGTGTGGCGAAATTAGTTGGTGCCCCTCCAGGTTATGTCGGCTACGATGAGGCTGGGCAATTAACTGAAAAAGTCCGCCGCAATCCATATTCTCTAATTCTCTTGGATGAAGTAGAGAAAGCCCATCCAGATGTTATGCACATGTTCCTCCAGGTCTTGGACGATGGTCGTTTGACAGATGGGCAAGGACGTACCGTTAGCTTCAAGGACGCAATCATCATCATGACTTCAAATGCAGGTACAGGTAAGGCAGAAGCCAGCGTTGGATTTGGTGCTGCTAGAGAAGGACGTACCAATTCTGTTCTCGGTGAACTCGGTAACTTCTTTAGCCCAGAGTTTATGAACCGTTTTGATGGTATTATCGAATTTAAGGCTCTCAGCAAGGACAACCTGCTCCAAATCGTCGAACTCATGCTGGCAGATGTTAACAAACGTCTTTCTAGCAACAACATTCATTTAGATGTAACTGACAAGGTCAAGGAAAAGTTGGTTGATCTCGGTTATGATCCAAAAATGGGAGCACGCCCACTTCGTCGCACTATTCAAGACTATATTGAGGACGCAATCACTGACTACTACCTTGAAAATCCAAGCGAAAAAGACCTAAAGGCAGTGATGACTAGCAAGGGCAACATTCAAATCAAATCTGCCAAAAAAGCTGAAGTAAAAACTTCTGAAAAAGAAGTATAAATCCTATAGAAAAGGAGTAGAAAATGAAAATTTTCTGCTCCTTTTTACAAAAGTAACTATAAGTTCTTGACAGCTCGGCCTTTGTCCATTATGATAATAATAACGATACTAGATAATGAGGAAAATGCAATGGCAAACCCAACTTTCGGAGAAAAAAAAGCGAATACAGACTATGTTGCTCGTTATGGCGTATATGCTGTTATCCCTGATGCTGAGCGAAAACAAATTGTTCTTGTTCAAGCACCTAATGGTGCTTGGTTCTTACCAGGTGGTGAAATTGAAGCAGGTGAAAATCATCAGGAAGCCCTAAAGCGTGAATTGATTGAAGAACTTGGTTTCACAGCTGAAATTGGTACCTATTACGGACAAGCTGACGAATATTTCTACTCTCGTCATCGTGACACCTACTACTACAATCCTGCCTACCTCTATGAAGCAACTTCTTTCAAAGAAGTACAAAAGCCACTAGAAGACTTTAATCATATTGCCTGGTTCCCTATTGACGAGGCTATTGAAAATCTCAAACGTGGTAGTCATAAATGGGCCATCCAATCTTGGAAAAAACAGCATAAGATTGACTAAATCAAGCTACTTTATTCAAAAAGTGCTATAATAGAATTAGAAAATCGGAGGAAATGTTATGAAGCTTATCAATACGACAAACTCACACTCGCAACTTGTAAAAAGCCAGCTAGAAAGTACAGATGCAACCCTTGTTGAGGTTTATTCTGCAGGTAATACAGATGTTATTTTTACCCAAGCTCCGCTTCACTATGAAATCCTCATCTCAAACAAACACCGTGCTATTCGAGAAACTGAAATCGAAGCCATCCAAGAGTTTTTCTTAAAACGTAAAATTGATAAGGAATCCATTGATGAGGCCAATATCAAAACCCTCTACTCAGAAAAATTAATTGGGATTTCGATTCCAATCAAATAAAATTTTGGAGAGATTAGAAAGCTATTGAACCTAATAAGCCAAACATAGGTTCGGACTTGCTTTTTAAATCGTCTCCAATTTTTTATCTTGAAATCCTATTATACATAATTTTATATGTAATCAATAAATCATGACCACCCGTCAAACGGGTGGTTTGTCCCAGGGCTATAAGCCCAAATTACCAGCCAGCGCCTAAAGACGCTGGCTTTCACATTGTTCAAGCCTTATTGCTCTTGACTCGTCACTTGCCTCTCAAAGAGGCTTTAGTATTACTTACCACTATCCCTAAAGGGATCCTCATATTCTTTTACACTCAATTTATCTAGTGCTATATCATGCTTTACTCGTTCTCAAATTTTCATACTCGTGAAGAAATCATCCACTGGATAATTTCTTTAATCTTGAATATATTTCTTAATTGTGGCTTCATTAAGCTCTACTGTACTTACATAATAACCTTCCGCCTAGAAATGCCGATTTCCAAACTTGTACTTGAGATTGGCGTGTTTGTCAAACATCATGAGTGCACTTTTCCTTTTAAATACCCCATGAAACTTGAAACACTTATCCTCGGTAGAATACTGACTAACATATGTACATGGTCTGGCATTAAGTGGCCCTCGATATTTTCAACTCCTTTATAACTACACAAGCGATGAAATATTTAGCCTAAACTACTTCGATATTGATTGTGGATGACTTTTCGTCTATACTTAGGGGTGAACACAATGTGATAGAACAGTGCCACTTTGTGTGCGATAAACTATGAGCCTTTTGTGCCATATTTTTCTCCTTTCGCTTTACAATTGGCTTGAACACCTTTATTGTATCGCGTTTGGAGTTTTTGGGGTATAACCTTCGACGCGCACCCGCATAGCGGGTGGTTTTTTTGTCTCGCACCTAACGGAGCGAGACGGACTAATAGTCGCATAATAAAAAGACTCCGAAGAGTCTTCGCATTACTTATGCAATTCTTTATTACTCAATGTATGAAAAATCCCCCACAGAAGAATATTTACAATGATAAACAGCACTATTTCCACTAAATTAAAGTCTATCAAATTCCGTGACCGCATTGCCACCATAGCTTGGGAGTAGGGATAGATTAAAGATAATTTATCTGATACAAAAATCATCATAAATCCTACGAAAGTACCAATAGCACCAATTCCCACAGATTTACTGAAAACACGAGTTTTAGCTGTCACAAAAAACTGTACTGCCATCATACTAATTGTGCCAAAAATCCCCAATAAATCCCACTTGAGATAGGTGAACAAATTAGAAATTTCTAAATGAGCTAGGTGAGCACTGACATAAAAAATACCAAACAAGAACAACTGTAAAACAGCAATAAACAGGATAATTACTATTTCTTTTGCCAACAATAATTTCCCAAGACTGACATTATTAGCTCTGAGAAATTCAATATTTTTTCTGTCAAACTCTTTTCCTAACATCATGGCTACATAAAGGCTAACCAAAATCGGAAAGAAAAGCTGGCTATAATAGAAGGTCAATTGTCCCCATAAAACAGGCACTTTTTCAATTTCTGCAACCATAGAATAAGCTGAACCAAAGTAAATCCCAAGACCAATCAGGCTACAAAAAGCTAAGAAGCAAATACCAATCATCAACATGGAAAATTTTTTGGTTTTCCGCCATTCTACTGATAGATAAGACATCATAGCTTGCCTCCTTTCTTTTCAACCAGATAGAGAGATAAGAAGAGATAGATTAGGGCTATTGGCAAATATGTAAAGAGTTTAAATCCTAGGTTTGTCGCCAAAACATAACTCACTTGACTGGCAACTTGCTGGTAATCCACCAGAGACATATATCCTATACCACCAAAAGGGAAAATTAGCTGTAGAAAAGCTGGTGCATGACCAAATCCAACACCAAGAAATCCTCCGAAAATCCCTAATGCCAGTATCAATGCCTGCTTCTTCAGTAAAAACTGCAAAGTCAAAAACAGACAGGTTAAGACAAAAGAGGCTAGCAAGAAAATGACGATTTGCCAGAGGATTAGGCTAACAGGCATTTCTAGACCTGATAAGATTGCAATTAACTGGGCTACTACTCCCTCCAAAAAAGCGAGGAAGGTCAAAATGAACATGGTCAGGCCAAGTTTACTCAGAAAGATATGCCGTACATTTTCACCATTTGCCAAAAGCAGTTTGAAAGTGTTGCCCTCCTTCTCGTTCTTGACAATCCGCGATACAAAGAGAGAAATCACAATAGGGAGAATCAAGCCATTTACTTCTTTTATCATATAGAAAATTAGGCTAATCTGGTGCATGTCTGGATTACTTAGGTAGCGTGTAGCGGCTGCAATTGCCCAAGCAAATCCGACTCCCATAACTAGTATGCTAATGAGGAAGGATTTGGTTCGTTTTGCCTTGAGCAATTCAATAGACAAATTATTCAACATAAGACTCACTCCTTGGTTAATTTGAGGAAGATAGATTCCAAGGTTTCTTGTTCTTGCTTCACTTCATAAATTGGAACTTTCTCGACTATTAAATCTCGTAACAAACTAGAAATCTGCTGATCAGCAAGGTTAGTCAGCTTGAGTTTATCCTCTTGTATCTCCAACATCTTGCACGGATAACCAAATAACACTTGGCTAATGACTTCACGTCGACCTCTAAAATCCCCACGCACTTCCAGCCATTTATTGGACTGAATTTTACGAATTTCTCCCTCGTAAACCAGTTGACCATGATTGATAATCCCCACACGGTCAGCTATATGCTCTACTTCAGAAAGGATATGGGTAGAGATGAAGACAGTAATGCCCTGTTCTTTTGCCAACTTGATAATCAGTTCCCGAATTTCATGAATTCCTGCTGGGTCTAGCCCATTTGTTGGCTCATCCAGTATCAACAAACGCGGTTTCTTGACTAAGGCAAAGGCTAAAGCCAAGCGCTGTTTCATACCCAAAGAATAATCTTTAACCAATTTTTTCTTGTTTTTAGGTTGATCTAACCCCACAATTTTCAAGGTTTCCTGAATATTTTTCTTATCAAATCCAAGGATTTTTTGGAAGACCAAGAGATTTTCATAGCCTGTCAAATTAGGATAATAAGACGGTTCTTCAATCATAGAGCCAATCTGATTAAGATACTGCTTGTCCGTACCTATAGATTGACCGAACACTTCAATCTCCCCAGCTGTACGAGAAATCAAAGACAAAATCATCTTCATGGTGGTTGTTTTCCCAGCTCCATTTGGACCTAGAAAACCATAAATCTCACCTTGTTGAACTGATAAGGAACTAAGGTTAACTACCTGAGTGTCCTTAAATCCCTTTTGTAAGTTTTTTATCTGTAAAACATTACTAATCATTATGAACTTCCTCCTTTAAGCCAAATAATTTTCTATAATTTTGATTTCTATAAATCAAATTATCATGAGTATCTTTGATAACGTCTCCACTACTCTTATCAACAAAAATGATAGAATCAACATAATTCACAATATCTAATTGGTGACTCACTATTACCATTGTTTTGTCTGAATAAAATGGATTACTTAAAACATCTGTATAAATTTTTTTCTTACTTTTTTCATCTAAGTTACTAAAGGCTTCATCCCAAAAAATAATATCTCGTTTATTTAATAGTGATCTTGATATTAGCAATTTTTGAATTTGTCCTCCAGATAAGTTCTTGCCCGACTTCAAAACTTTTGAAAATAGTTTATTAGGCAATTTTGCAATAACTCTTTCACCACCTGTATCTCGAAGTATTCTCTCCAAATCCTCGTCGCTAGGAGCACAATCTAAATTTTTCAAGATTGTATCAGGGACTAAAGTCATATTTTGTAAGACAACCCCAATTCTACTGGTGAAATCACTGACACCATACGTTAGCTCTCCATCATACCTTAACATTCCTAGAAGTAGTAACAACAATGTGGACTTACCTGAACCTGATTCACCTAATATAGCAATTTTCTCACCTTTTAATATTTCAAGATTTATTCCACTATATAGTTTCTGGTTATTATAAGAGAAATTTACTTTATCGCATCTAATGACAGAAGATTGCTCATTATCTATTGGTATCTCTATACTAGCATTATTTGTAAACAAATCACTCTGCTTTTCTGCATAGACTTGCAGTTTCGCTATCTCAAATATAGATTGCTTAACCTGCTCAAAAAACGAAATCATCAGCGATACACTAGTCTGATATAATATTAAATCTGGTATTGATACTTCAAAATAAGCTTTAAAATAAATACCTAAAATCAGAATTAAGGATAAAGAAATATAATTAAAGGTAGAACCAACAAATTGAGAAAAATTTTCTACTTTTAGAATACTAGAATATTTATTTGTCACTAAGTTACTACTAGATTTCCATGACTTAAAGATTTGTTCTTCCTTTCTAGCAATCTTGATAAAATCTATATTCTCTAAATCTGTTTGGAGCACAGAATTAAAATCAATCAAATATTGTAAATAAGCATGATTCAGTTCGTTTTGCTTTTTATATAATACAGATGAAACAATACCATAAAAAATCAATAAGATTAAAAGTATAAAGGTTAATTTAGTTGAGATAGTTAGTAGATATAATATCACAACAAATAACGATATAAATCCTACAATAGAGGGGAGAAGTTTTAACGTGATGCTATCCCTTATTGTTGATTTTAAATTAATTTTTTCTCCTAATATTCCATTGGACAGATTTCTAAAATATAGTAAAGGTTTATTTAATAACATTTTGAATAATTTATTGACATAATTTTCATCAAAATCATTATTAAATTCTGAAATAGTCTCATTTTTTATTAAGACAGAAATTAATTGTACAACCACTACACTCATGAGCATCAACGAAGAAGCAATGAAAGAATATTTCACATCTAGAATATTTCTAATCGTTATGGAAAACAAGAATACTCCGGTTTGTGTAAGTCCCAATGCTAATATAAAATACATTGCTGGTTTCAGTCTAATAGTTTGTCTTAATTGTTCCACAAATAGATTGGAATATTTAATTCTTTTAAATTCTGCTCCTTTAAAAACCGTTACGCATATACCAGAATAATGTTTTAAAACTTCTTCCTCTGAGTAAGTAATCTTACCTATAGCAGGATCAATTATTGTATATTTTTTATTTCTTATTTTCAGTAAGACAACAAAATGATTATCATTCCAATGTAAAATAACTGGAATGCTTTTGTCTAAGCAAACAGCAATATCCTTCAACAGTATTCTGTAAGCCTTGATGCCAACTTTGAAACGTTTATTCAACTTCATCAAATAGGAAAGATTTAATCCATCTGCTGGTATCATATCTTCCTTGTATATCTCATACAATGGTATCTCCAAACCTAGATTATTTAATAACATAGCATAGCATGCCAACAAACAATCTGATTCATTATTTTGCAATATAATCTTCATAAGTAAACTCCCTTAAGATATAATATTCGGAAGTAACACATCTGATTTTATATCATTTTTAAGGTAAAGAGTGGTAGCATATAAAATACCTGATAATCCAGTAAAAAGGGCGTAAGAATCATACTTTGTATTAAAATTACACATCCAACCATTTTGCAAGCCATAAAGATGAATTTTATAAAAATTTTCTCTAACAAATTTTTTCAAATTATAGTTATTGACAATATTATTTTCATCGAAGAAGTTCTGTGTATGCACTAAGGTTAGTAGATTTCCACTTACTCCGTGGCAAAGGGAGAAATTAGCAAGATTCAATCCCACTTCTTTAATATCTTGTAGAGAGTGAATAACATCCTGTTGCAAATCAGTGCTGCTTATAGTTGCTGTTTTGTCATTTTTAAGTTGATTATATAAATCTATCCTAGAGAGTAACACTCCTGTTGCTCCATGACACCAATTCGCGCTATGAGAAAAATTTCTATTATCAACCCAGCCATGCTCTCTCCTTTGAAGATTGTCAAAATTTATAGCTTTTTTAAGAAGAGTTGAAATAGTCTCTTTATTGTTTGAGTTGTCCAACACCTTTATGAGTCTAACTAAAACAAGTTCAATTCCTAAATTCCCATGTGCAAGGCTGACATTGTTTGATTGTTCATTGCCCCAAAAAACAAAATTATCTTTCTCTTTTGCTTGTTTTATGTAAATATCCGATAATTCTTCAAATGTTACCTTATTTAAATTTTCTAACCTAATAGCAGGAATCACGCTACTTATACCAGTTAAAAAATCAGTATCCCCGATATTTAACCTTGAAATAACATTATCAATCTCTATATTTACCCAATTATCTAAATCTTTCCCAACCTCTTTCGAAAGTTTTTTTAGTGTATATAGCACACCCATCCTACCCAGATAAAAAGAATCATTAGTTAAATGTTCATATTTTTTTAGAATTGAATTATACAAATATGGTAGAACACTTCTGACTTTTTTACGATAGTCCTCTTCTAATAGAGTCATTGATTCTATTAAAGCCAATGCCACTCCAGAAAGTCCGCCATACAATGTACAGTCCATTGGACTTAATTCCAAACAATCTACATTATTAATTGAAAGAGTTAACCAATTACAGGTCTGATCACTGTTAGAAAGATAAATAGCACCCAACAAACGATCAACTATATTTTGCACACCTTTATATAAAATACTATCTGAATAACTTTTATCTTCTACATCATTTATTCTAGGTAAAGCTTCCTGATTGTATAGCCTAAGAGTTGATGAAATAGAAAATTCAATAAGTTTACACTGCTCCTCAATTATATGAACACTCAAATTTTGTATTTTCTTTCTTATTAGTTCAATCGGACTGTAATATGTACTCCATACAGCATTCCCATATAAATCATATACATCACAAGAATTTGATTTCATACTGAAGTATGGTATATCCATTTGTTCTAATTGTTTGATTTCCGATTCACACAACTCATCCGACTGATAATTAACAAGTTTATTTTTAAATTTCTCAAATATTATATTATCGTTTTCTGAATACTTTGGAGAGAGTAATAGCGTTCTGACAATACTATAATCTTTTGTATTCCTAAATAATATACGAACATCAATTTTTTCGGAATATTTTTCGATAATTGATAAGAATGTATTTTTTTTATTTTCAAAACAACTCGTAACTTTTTTAAAACCGAACAAAAGTTCCCTAAGATAGTCTTTGACCTCAAAATACTGTTCTTCGCCCTCAGAGATATAAAAAGGAAGATGCGACTTATTTGTTTTTCTAACAACTTGCCTCTTTACACTGATGTCATCTCTCATTTGATTTTGGATAACTCTAACTTCTCCTACAAATTTTCCTCCTAGGATACCACTAGTATCTCCACCGAATACTTCATTAGAACCAGCTAAAGGTAACAACCCTGTCAGCAATACTGATTCTGCATTTCTCTTTAATAAATCTTTATCCGCAATTGTTTCTGAAATAATCTCATAGGGTTGTAAATTGAAAATAGTCTCTACATCTACTAATTTTGGAATATCACAACTAGCTAATATATTTTCAAAGTGAAGATCAGAAATATTCAATAAATAAGCTACTGCCAATAAATACCCAAATCTTTTGTAGTATTCACTTGCTGATATGTTCGAGTTTCTTATCGAAGTATGCTCTATATATTCTTCCCAATAATAATCACCACAATCAATATATCGTGGTAAAAACTCTAATGACTCTTCAAATTCATCTCCAAGTTTGGAAAATATTTCAATCAACAATTGATTAGCGAAATTTTTTTTACCTTTATATATAACTCGCTCTCCCTTGTAAAACAAAATACATACGCCTGAACCATTATGAAAATCTCCCGATACAGTAATTTGTAAATCTTCCATTTTAAAATTTTCACATTGGTTTGAAATAAATCTGTTTTGAATCAATTTAGGAACATCTTTCAAAAAAAGCTGTTCAACTCTTCTATACAGTAATAGATAATTTTTTAATTGTGTTAAACTTCTACTAACAAGTTTAGGAAATCGTTTAGAGATTTCATCGATGATATATTTTCCACACAAAACATCATTAAAATATTCATACCGCTCTTCCGAAGTTGAACCTTTTAAAATTCCTAATAATCTTTTTTCGTTTATCAAAAGGATTAGTGTATTCATATAAATATCTAAAACTTTATCTTCTAAAAATTCTATCTCACAGTTTTGCATATCATACTCTGAGAATTTTGTTTGGATAAAATTTCTAGTAAAATTGTTAAATAATTTATTTTTTTCGGTATTTTCCATTTTGACCACCTATTTTTTCATGATGAATAAGATTTCTATAAATAAAACCAAGAGTAGAGACACCTCTCATTGTTAGATTGTGATACTATTAGAATTTCTAGAAGATATTGTTTTAAATATATCTCCCTTAAAATTCTTAAAAGTCAAATTACGTGCTAAAATTGAGGCTTATAGAACGTAATTAAGAGCAACAAGTAAACAAGAACTGCCATGAGTTCATACGACATTCGTGTGAAATGGTTTGGATTACTCCATCACCAGCACCAAGAACGTTATCAAGTTCTTCAAGAGTCAATTCTTGAAGAGAATTCATTGCTTCAATCTCAACGAGATTCATTTGTTGTTTAGCCATTTGGAAATACCTCACTGATTAAAATTTATTTGAGAAGTATCTCTATCTAGGTTATGTCTTTATTATAGACATGCTAGATTAATTTTAAACTAAGCTAACCTTAATTTTACATTAAGATTAAAGTATTTTACCTTTTTTCACTCTTTTAAATGGTATAATATAGATAAGCGAGGTAAGATTATGAATTTCGAACAACAACTCCTGAATAAGCACATCCTTATTATTGATGACGATAAAATTTTAAACTCTTCCATAAGAGATATTCTCACTGCATACGGATTTTCCAATCTAACATCAGCCTATGATATAGAATCTAGTTTAGACATGATTGAAACAGAGCAGTTCGACCTTTTCCTTTTGGACATTATGCTCCCCGATGGTGATGGCTACACATTAGCAAAACATATCCGAAAAAAAGGCGATACTCCTATCCTCTTTCTGACTGCCAAAAATAATCCTGAAGATGAGGTAGCTGGTTTCAATGCTGGTGGTGATGATTATGTCATGAAACCCTTCATTCCAAAAAATCTTATCTATCGTATTATGGCTCTGCTCCGGAGAAGCTATAAATCAGAACAGGAAGCAATACAGATTGGACAGACTTTGGTGAGTTTTCGGAATGCAACAGTACAAAAAAATGGAGCAGAAATTTCTATTACACCAATTGAAATTCAGATTTTGAAAAAACTTTACGATAATAAAAATTACATCGTTTCAACTGAATCTCTCTGTGATACGATTTGGGGAGTGGATAGCTTTGGTTATGAAAACTCTTTGACTGTACATATTCGGAAAATTCGAGAAAAAATAGAAGAAAATCCTTCAAAACCTCAATATTTAAAGACAGCTAAAGGGCTGGGATATAAATTGTTATCATGATTATGAACCAAACCAAAATTTTAAGGTATTCACTAAAGAAATTTATCTTTTTTTCCATCATTATCTTTATTACCAATATTATTTTAATTGCCAGTTTTGTTTTTTACATTAGGGAAAAGCAAACTGCTACTGAGACTGTGAAAATAATTTCTGAACACATTACCATCACAAAAAATAACGTCCACATACCTAAAAATGATATCTCTAGTCTAAAAGAACAAAAGTTATGGCTCATGGTATTGGATAAGCAGACTGGAAAACAAGTGTACGAACAGTATAAACCTACAGAAGTTCCTTCGCAATTTGACTATGGGGACATTTTACAGTTTTCTCGCTATTATCTTTCAGATTATCCTGTTTTTAGTCAGATAAAAGGTGGCTACATCATTGTTGTTGGTTTTCCAAAAGATAAAATTGCTCGTTATAGTTATAATTACTTAGATATAGATAGTATTCGCCTGATTCCACTAGTAGCATTTGGAGTATTGCTTTTCAACTGCCTTTATTTCGCTTTTCTTTACTACTATGGTGTGACGCATATCAATCGTAAAATTGCGCCTCTTGTAACTGCTATTCAGAATCTCCCAGATGGTTTGAAAAATCCAATAAATTCTATATCAGAACTAGAATATCTTACAACTGCAATTAATCAAACCGATACTCTACTCAAAGAGAATGAAGTCTTTAAAGAGCAATGGATTTCAGGAATTGCACACGATATCAAAACACCTCTTTCTGTCATCATTTCTAACGCGTCCTTGTTAAATGATTCTGAACTAGATACACAGTCTAAAAAACATATTCGCCCAATATTGACAGAATCCTATTACATCCAAAATATTTTAAATGACTTAAATATAGTAGCTCGCCTTTCATCCGGTCATCTTCAATTAAATCAGACTGAAACAAAAATTATCCCCTTCTTCAAAGACATTCTCATCCATATTTTAAATCAAGAAATCTGGAATGATTTTGAATTTGAATTTGATTACGATTATTCACTTGTTAATCAATCTATCATGATTGAGCAGTTTTTAATCACAAGAGTTATCCATAATATCATCTACAACTCTGTTTTACATAACGAAAAGGGTTGCACAATAAGAATCAACTTATTCAAAAAAGATACAAATGTAATTGTCGAAATCAAAGATAATGGACAGGGAGCTTCACCAGAAAAAATTGCTGAACTTAATGAATTATCTTTTACAAACATTGATATTTCTAAAATTAGAACGACTGGAATTGGGCTAAAAATTTCAAAACAAATTGTTGATTTGCATCAGGGCTCTATTTCGTTTGCTAGTGTCCAAAATGAATTCTTTGAAAGTATCATTTCACTTCCGATCTTCAACATTACCAATCATGACCACCCGTCAAACGGGTGGTTTGTCCCAGGGCTATAAGCCCAAATTACCAGCCAGCGCCTAAAGACGCTGGCTTTCACATTGTTCAAGCCTTATTGCTCTTGACTCGTCACTTGCCTCTCAAAGAGGCTTTAGTATTACTTACCACTATCCCTAAAGGGATCCTCATATTCTTTTACACTCAATTTATCTAGTGCTATATCATGCTTTACTCGTTCTCAAATTTTCATACTCGTGAAGAAATCATCCACTGGATAATTTCTTTAATCTTGAATATATTTCTTAATTGTGGCTTCATTAAGCTCTACTGTACTTACATAATAACCTTCCGCCTAGAAATGCCGATTTCCAAACTTGTACTTGAGATTGGCGTGTTTGTCAAACATCATGAGTGCACTTTTCCTTTTAAATACCCCATGAAACTTGAAACACTTATCCTCGGTAGAATACTGACTAACATATGTACATGGTCTGGCATTAAGTGGCCCTCGATATTTTCAACTCCTTTATAACTACACAAGCGATGAAATATTTAGCCTAAACTACTTCGATATTGATTGTGGATGACTTTTCGTCTATACTTAGGGGTGAACACAATGTGATAGAACAGTGCCACTTTGTGTGCGATAAACTATGAGCCTTTTGTGCCATATTTTTCTCCTTTCGCTTTACAATTGGCTTGAACACCTTTATTGTATCGCGTTTGGAGTTTTTGGGGTATAACCTTCGACGCGCACCCGCATAGCGGGTGGTTTTTTTGTCTCGCACCTAACGGAGCGAGACGGACTAATAGTCGCATAATAAAAAAGATTTGCTTCTCACAGAATCAAATCTTTTTTACTATCTTAGAAACGAATTATCTCACGTGTCTTTTCATATGAAGTAACGAAACGGTTGGTTACACCAGGTTCTGCGACTTCCAAAGCTTGCGAAATCTTATCAAATGAAGCATGGTAATCAAATTCTTTTTCAAAAATTTCTAATGATTCATTAAAGGCTTCCTGAATTCGTTCATCAAATGAGCGGTAACGGTTAGAATATTGCAAGAGTTGCTCTGTTAAGGTTGCATACTGTACAATATTATAAGTTTCCGTTTCTAAAGCTTCCATATCATTCGTTGCAATTTCAAGAACTCGGGTAACAGATTCAATGTTAATCATTTTCTGTTCTAACTCAACCATTAAATCCTCGGTATTATTGCTTGCCGTAAAGAATAACTTCAAGAAAGTTTGTGGAATACCTGGCAGATTGCGTTTTTCCATGTATCGCTTGATAGTATGGAGACGATTGACATAAACATTTGCCTTTTGGCGAGCATTGATATCATCTTTTTCAATCTGAGCAAGACGTTGACTAAGTTCAACTTGCTCATCCTCAATTTCTTTCAAAGTCGCTTGTAAGTTTTCCAAACGTTCTTCAAGTAATGAATATGGCTCAGAATGTTCCTCTTGTTCTGAAGTTAATTCTATTACAGATTCTTCCAAAGAGTCTAATTCAGTTTGCAATCTATGAACATGACTAACATCTGTTTCAGAAAGTAGATAATTCTGACTCAATCGTTTAATATCTTCGACTAAAACAGCATTACTATCTTTCATGTGTTGCAGATAAGTAGGAAGTGTTGCTACTAAAGCTTCTACAACTTTCTGAGCAGCAATTTCTCGTGTAAAAATATCATAAAGTGCATTAATCTCTTCTTGGATTTGAGTATTTTCGTACTCAGCATTATCCAATTCTAATTGCGCAATATTCTCATGATTTTTCTTAAGAGCTTCATGAAGCAATTGGAAACGAGCTTCAATATCCGTTTCAGCAAAATGATAGTTAGCATCTAAAAGCTTACGGTAACCATCCTCCAAATCTTCTAGCTGATCAGGTAGCTCTTTAGATAATGTTGTTACAACTGCTGGTATACGATCAACAATATGTGTCAAAGCCAAGATATGATTTTCAGCATTATCTAAAATCACAGCAGCTTCTACTGGGTCACCAGACGAGTTTAAAGTTACAAACTGAGAAAACTCTGATTGGATATTTTCCAATTGTTTTTCGATTTCAGACAAACCTTGGCCATATTCTTCAGAATGATCAGCAACTCGGTGTTGCAACTCTTCAAACAAGTCCAAGGTATGGAGAACACGTCCACTATTTTTAGACTCTTGTTTCTCCAAATCTGCCAAGGCATTGCGAATTGCTGCAATATCTTCTTCAATCAAGGTAATTTGGCTCTCGATTTGATCAATTTGATGACTGGCCTTGAAAAAACGGAATGAGTTGTTATAGCCTTCTGCCTCGAAAAGATTATTTTCGATATCGGCAAAAGAATTAAGAGATAGGTCAACCCATTTTTGATTCCATTCGCGGAAAGTCACTTGACTTTGTCCAATCAAGTGCATGTTTTTTACTGCTTCAACTTCATCATTAACTGGAAGATTGTACAACTCTTCTTTTTTCTCTTCTAAAATTGCTAATTTACTTTCGTTGCGTTTTCGTACGTAGATTGCAATAGCATAAGCAATCACGAAGAAAACTGCAACTGCAATTGCAAGATAAATTACTAGTCTAGCAGACATATTAAACTCCTTTTTTACTTGAAACAATCGTAATGATTATATCATATTTTTTAGACCAAGGGAACTACTTCTCCCGATTTTTAGACATCCAGTGTACTATAGACGGCATTTTCTTCGATAAATTCACGACGAGGCTCTACTCGATCCCCCATCAACATATCAAAGATTTTATCTGCTTCTGCAGCATCATCCACAGAAACTCTGGCCATCAAGCGATGCTCAGGATCCATGGTTGTTTCCCATAACTGATGGTCATCCATTTCACCTAGCCCCTTATAACGCTGAATAGTTGGTTTGGTACGTCCCTCACTATAACGTGCTAAGGCTTCTTGGAGTTTGATTTCTTGATCTGCACCTGGCTGGATATATTCTTTAATCTCACTTCCAACTTTGACACCATAGATTGGTGGTTGAGCAATATAAACATAACCAGCTTCTAGGATTGGTTTCATATAACGATAAATCAAGGTTAAAAGAAGGGTACGAATGTGGGCTCCATCGACATCGGCATCGGTCATCAAAACAAGTTTTTGGTAACGGGCTTTTGAAACATCAAATTCTGCACCAAATCCTGTTCCCATCGCTGTGAAAAGACTACGAATTTCTTCGTTAGCTAGAATCTTATCCATACTAGCTTTTTCAACGTTCAAAATCTTACCGCGAATTGGAAGGATAGCCTGGAACTCACGGTTACGACCAGATTTGGCTGATCCACCAGCTGAGTCTCCTTCGACGATGAAGAGTTCTGTTTCAGCAGGATTGTTAGAAGAACAGTCTGCTAGTTTCCCTGGAAGATTGGAAATTTCCAAACCAGATTTTTTACGAGTGACTTCACGCGCACGCTTGGCAGCCACACGAGCCTTAGCAGCCAGAATCCCTTTTTCTACGATACGTTTGGCAATCTGTGGATTTTCCATGAGGAAATCAGAGAAGGCATCGCTGAAGAGACGATTGGTAATCTTAACCACTTCACTGTTGCCCAGTTTGGTCTTAGTTTGTCCTTCAAACTGTGGATTGGGGTGCTTAACTGAAATCACCGCAGTTAATCCTTCACGAACATCTTCCCCTGTTAAGTTGTCCTCATTGTCTTTCAGTAATTTATTTTTTCGAGCATAATCATTGATAACACGAGTTAGTGCCGTACGGAAACCTTGTTCATGTGTTCCACCTTCATGGGTATGAATATTGTTGGCAAAACTCATAACATTTTCATGGTAACCCATTGTGTACTGCATGGCTACTTCGACTGTGATATCATCCATCTCACCATCTGTATAGATTGGTGTATCAAAGATAACATCCTTATTCTCGTTGATATATTCAACGTAGCTAGCAATCCCACCTTCATAATGGTAATGCTTGGTTTGTTCCAGACCTTCACGCTTATCCGTGATGGAGATTTGAAGACCGCGATTTAGAAAGGCCAACTCTTGAATCCGTTTATTTAATTTATCGAAATCAAAGGTTGTTGTTTCAGTGAAGATTTCTGGGTCTGGTGTGAAGTGAACCGTTGTTCCAGTTCTATCTGTGTCGCCAACCACCTCAAGATCTGCAACAACATGACCACGACGGTATTCTTGGTAATGAATTTTACCGTTTTTGTGGACATGAACGTCTAATTGAGTGGAAAGAGCATTAACGACTGATGACCCTACTCCGTGAAGACCACCTGAAACCTTGTATCCGCCACCGCCAAACTTTCCTCCAGCATGAAGGACAGTAAAGACAGTCTCAACGGCAGGTCGACCTGTTTTTTCCTGAATATCGACTGGGATACCACGTCCATCATCGACAACAGTAATCGAATCATCTGGCTCAATAAAAACTTGAATATGGTTGGCAAATCCTGCCAAGGCCTCATCAATTGAGTTATCAACAATTTCCCAGACTAGATGATGAAGACCTTCTTTTGACGTTGATCCGATATACATCCCTGGACGCATACGAACAGCCTCTAAGCCTTCTAAAACTTGAATTTGACTGGCATCATAATCTTGTGCCTGCAGATTTTTGATTTCTTCTGTCATCTTATTCCTTTTCTTACATGTCTAATACTTGTCTTAAATTCACGATACTGGTAAACAAATGGGTAGCTAGTCCAGCAGCTTGCCCGGCTTCAATATCAATCGGTCGATCACCAATGACTAAGCCAGAGCTAATCTGATACTTCTCTCTTAAATAAATCATAGACTCAGGATCTGGTTTTCTCTTAAAACCTGAGCTAGAAGTCACCACTTCTGTAAAGTAGGTTGCTATAGAGGTTTTTTCTAAAATTTCTAAGACCTGATCATTTCTGTGAGAAACCAAGAAATGACGCCCACCTTGATTTGAAATGTCTTCCAATAAGTCAGAAACTCCATCAAACAAAATCGGATGTTCTAGCTCTCTGGCTTCATTTTCCTTGTACTTTTCTAAAAAATTCTCTAAATTAGGAGCGAATGTCTCAATCGCAAAATCAGTAGAAACCTTTAAAGCTTGATAGACACTGTCATGATCTTGTGTGATACCATACAGCGCTAATGTTTCAACAAATGCAGCTGTTGAAGTTTCATAATTATCTAGTAAAGTTCCACCTAAATCCCAGATATAATCGTGATATTTCATAGCTTTCATTATACCATTTTTTCCTTAAAAAAGCGATGATTTCCTAGATTTTTCCAAGTAAAAAAACGAGAGTTTTACTCCCGTTTTACTGATTGTTACCAAAGACATCTCGATAGAGCATTCCTGTTCGTAAAGTCTCTGCGTCTCCTCCTAATTGCTCTACCAACTCGTAGGCAAAGGCAAGGGCTGTCGAGGGGCCTCGACTGGTTGTCAAATGACCATCTACCACTACTGTTTCCTTAACGTATTGACCATCAAGGATTTGCTCTTGAACACCATCATAACAAGTAAACTTCTTGTTTTTCAATAGCCCTGCTTGATTGAGAGCAATTGGTGCCGCACAAATGGCTGCCAGTTTCTTCCCTTCTTGCTCGAAGTTTTGCAACTCTTGAATCAAGGCCTGATTATCGCGCAAATGTGCAGATCCAGGCATCCCTCCAGGAAGGACAATCATGTCATAGTCTGATAAATCACCATCAAAGACACAATCTGCTCTGACTTGGATTGCATGCGAACCCGTCACTTGCTCCTCAAATCCTACCATATCACAAGTGATATTTGCACGACGCAAGACATCTACAACTGTCAAAGCTTCAATTTCTTCAAAGCCCTGAGCTAACATAACTGCTACTTTAACCATGATTTTCTCCTTATTTAATCCGTTTTAGTACAACCTTTCTCCTCTTGAATGGGACTTTTCCACTCTTTTCTTCAGCTAGATTGGTCTGGTAACTCATCGATAAAAGCAAGCCAACACCGATCAAATTACTGATAATAGCCGACCCTCCTTGAGAAATGAAAGGCAGAGGAATCCCAGTCAAAGGAAGCAAGCCCGTCACAGCACCGATATTCTCAAAGATGTGGAAGAGTAACATCATAATCAATCCAGTGGAAATATAGGTATAGAACTGGTTATTTGATTTGAGAGTAATCTTCAACATACGGTAAATGAGCATAAGGTAAAGGGCAATAACAAGGACAGAGCCAATAAAGCCAAAATCTTCTGCAATAACTGTAAAAATCATATCCGACTCACGAACTGGAATAAGCAGATTCGAAGCATTAAAACCTTGACCAAATAAGCCACCGCTTCCAATGGCAATCTGCCCTTGAGCTTGTTGGTAAGTGGTTGTTTGAGCAAAGTCAAAGGGATTGAGCCAAGCCAAGATACGATTGATTTGGTAGGTCGGCATCCCCAATTGATGGAGAAAAGCACGACCATCCTTGCTGATAAAAATGGCTAAGAAGCCAGCAATACCTGTTACCGCAGTTACAAATACTGGAATAATAATTTTCCAAGAAACTCCTGATAGTAAGACGATTCCTGAGAAAATAGCCACAAAAACCAAAGCCGTCCCCAAGTCACTTTGAAGTGCCAAAAGGACTAGGACTGGAATGGTAAAGAGAATCATCCAAAAAATCAACAAGAAGTCCAGCGGAACCGTGCGTCTCCATTCCTTATGTTTTTTTGTAAACTGGACAATGACACGGGCCAACATGAGGATATAGGATATCTTCATAAATTCTGATGGCTGGAACAAAGTAATACCATTTATCGATACCCAGTTTTTGGCACCCGTTGATGCCACTAAGCTTGGATTATAAAAAACAATCGGCAAGACCATAAGTCCCAAGCCTAAAATATATAGAAAAGGAGTCACTTTCCAAAGAAATTCTGTATTAAAGAGCATGACCACAAAACCAATCACAAGCCCCAAGGCAATCCAGGCGACCTGCTGCCCTAAAATAGGCAAAATATTATTTGGATAATCATGACTAACGGCTATATAAATAGCCACCACGCCAATAACCAGTAGAAAAAATACTGGCAAGAGCAAACTATAATCGACTCTAGAGTCGAGAGAACGTTTCATATATACTAACCTTATACTTTCATACTACACTATTTATCAAAGTTTATTTAAAAATGTATCAATAGTCTCAACAACCTCGGATTGAGAGAGGGTTTTAACAGTCGCTTCTTTTGCTAGAGATACTACTATTTGTTTGCCATATCGCTTTCCGACAATTCTCCTATCCAGAATGAGAGTTAAGGAACGTTGGTGTCCGCGTCTCATACTTCTTCCCAAAGCCTGCTTTAAACGAATAATGGCCATTGGCAACTGATAATCATAAAAGGCATTTTTCCCTTCTTGATTCAGTTCTTGATTAATCTTTTTCGTCAAGGGCTCTTGAGGATTTTGGAAAGGAAGTCTTGGTACAACTTGAATCACAAAAGGATGGCTTGAAAAATCAACTCCTTCCCAGAAACTTGCGGCACCAAGCAGGATTTTCTGTTCACCTTTTTCAAAGCGTTTCTTCAGTTGATGAACATCGCCATTTTTATACTGGGCTAAATGACTTACAGGGAGTAAATTTGATACTGCCAGAAGCAGGTCTTTAGCAGTAAAGAGAACTAAAATCGGTTGCTGGAAAGCTTGAAGATCCATCAGCAAATCAGCTACCTCTTTGGCATAGACTTCTAAGGAAGTTTCTGTCACCAGAGGGAAATCTTTGACCAAGACCACTTCTTGATTCTGTTTTTTACCAGCTTCAATCTTGACAAATTTAGCTTCAGGATAGCCTAAAAGGTCTGCCAAAGAAACTCTCTGACTAATCTCAAGAGTAGCCGACACTCCCAAGACTTGACATGAATCAGGCACTAAAGAAGATAGAAGAATACGACCTGATTTTGTAGAAGAAATCTGAATTTTCTTTTGACTCGTTTCAGTTGCTTCAAGCCAGTAATCTCGGTCAGCTGTAAAATAGCGAACCAACTCCTCAAAGTCTTCTACTTCTAATTCTGAAAAATACTGGTTGAGATTGGCAAGAGAATCTAAGATATTTTTCCGAGATTTTCCAGACTGAAATTGTTCTATCAAGTAAAGACACTCAAAGCGAATACTTTCTAGTATTCGTTGCTGAACCTTATTTTGCTCGTCCAGTAAAGCCTTATCAAGCAAATCGATAATAGACTGAATATCGTAGGTCTGTTGAAGCAGATTTTCTAGGGCTAACAAAACTTTTTGGACTTCATCAATAATCAATAAACGGTCACTGACAAATTCAGGATTATCTTCCAGTCTGGTTACAAGATAGGCGTGATTGGTCACTAAAAGCTTGCAGGTTTGTGCCCTTTCTTGACTACGTTTCCAAAAATCTTCCGTCACAAATAAGCTCTTGGATGATAAATTCCCATCATGACGAAGATCTGTTAGAAAATGTTGGTAACGGTAGAGTTGCCCAATTTCATCCAAATCTCCTGTCTCTGTCTCAGTCAGCCAGACCAAGAGTTGCATTTTAAAACGTCTAAATAAGCGATTTTCATCATTTTCCTGCAAGGAACGATAAAAGGCATCCAACTTCAGATAATTGTGTGGTCCCTTTAAACTATAAATATCTATATGGAACACTTCCTTGAGACGTTTACCTTCTTCTTCCATGATTTGATTTTGAAGAATCTTTGTCGGAACGCTAAGAACAATTTGACACTCTTTGGCTTGAGATAAAGCGGGTAAGAGATAGCCATAGGTTTTCCCAATCCCTGTCGGTGCTTGAATCAGAGAGACAGGCTCATCTTTCAATAGCAAGCCAACCTCTTTAGCAAAACTTTCTTGCTCCTCCCTCACCTCAAGGTTCAACAGAGAAATATTTTTAGAAAAATCTTGAGATAATTTTCGTGACTCCAAAGGAGCTGCAATTTTCTTGAAATACAGTCCTTGAACTTCGACCAAGTCAGAAGAAATCAGGATAGATTGACTTCGATAAATTTCTTCAATAACTAGGTAGGACTCATATAAGAGAGCGTCAGCCATTTCCAGCAAGCGTTCCAAGAGACCTTTAGGAAGCTGGGCCATCTTTTTTCGTAGAAATAAGAGTAATTCCGCAGTAGCTTGGGCATCTGAAAGGGCTGTGTGAGCGTGCTTAAGAGGAATTCCTAATTCTCGACACAATATCGGCAAGCTATATTTTTCCAGTTTAGGGAAAAAGACTTGAGCCAATTCGACCGTGTCAACACGAGGATTTTTTAGTTCATAGCCTTCAAAAAATAAATTTTCCGCCAAGAGATTGGCATCAAACTGAACATTATGAGCTACAAAAATCCCATCCTCCACCAAGTCAAAGATTTTTCTAGCAACTTGCGAAAAATCAGGTGCTTGCGCCAGACGTTGGTCTGTCAATCCTGTCAGTTCTTTTATATGAGCATCCAAGGGTTCATGTGGATTGACATCTGTCGTATAGTGATCGACGATTTTTCCATCCTCAATCACAACAATTCCCACTTGGATAATTTTAGCCTTACTACCTGTGCTAGTTGCCTCTAAATCCACCACAACATAGCGATTACCAATCGTTTTCATTATAAAAAATTATACCAAAAAAAGGGCCATTTGGCACCTGCAAACATAGGATAATTTTCAAACTCAAGAAGCTTACTTTTCTTAAAAATCTCAGCAAACAGAGCATCCTAGCCTACTGATTTTTTAAAAATGGTGAATAAATAAGAAAAATTGAGAGAAGAAATGTTTACCTCTTCCCTCTCTCAACGAATCATTTACTTTATTTAACCATGTCAGGATCGTAATCATAGAATCCTGTATCAAGGAAACGGTTTTTAGGGTGTAACTTGCGCACTTCTTCATCTAGCAAGAAGGCTTGGTCATGGCTAAAGTTGCCCTCTTGAATCAAACTACGTGCTTGGATAAAGAGTTTTGCAATCTCAACAAAGTTCTGACCAGGAGTGTAGAGCCCTTCTAGTTTCCAGTGAGTAAAACCATGCTCCACCAATTCTGTCAATTTGGTCATCAAATTAAGGTCATTGTTGGCAAAGATGTGGGTCCCATGATTGTCTTCAAAAATAGAATAATGGCTCTCAGGGTCACTTGGTTCAGCCAAGAAGAGGTCACGCTTGCGAGTCTTTTCATCATCGATATGCGTAAAGTTATAGTAGTTTTGCAAGAGCGGACGTTTAGAATGGTGAATAACACTAGCTCCGTAAACCAACACTTCAGCAGGAATTTCTAAAATCTCTGGCATTTTGAAAAGTTCAGCCGATGGAATTTCACGCGCCAAAACAGCCTCAGAGGCACCAGCCTTTTGTCCCCAGAAGTTAATCTGACGACTGCTAGTTACCATGGTTGAGGCATCGTAGATGGTCTTAAAAGAATATCCATCACGGTTTACCACGTAAAAGACACCTGCATCTCCAACAGTGATGTAGTCTGTCTTGATTTCTTCCAAAAAGTCTAAGAAAGGCTTGATACGGTCCATCATATCTTGGTGCATGAGGGCATTGACTGCAACAATCAATTCCTTACCAGCATCATGAACCAGCTTAGCGATTTCACGCAATTGGTCATAACTAAAGGTTGTTGGCAGACGAAGTCCAAAATCTTTCTCACCAACATAGATACGGTCTACGCCAGCCTCGAGCAGTTGTTTAACTTGTTCAATACTTTCAGCAGTTGCTGTAATGATAATCTTTTCCATAAGAAAAATTATACCATATTTCTCAAAAATCAGCTATTCTTTGAAAATGAAAAGGGACTTTATTCTTTTTGTAACCTTTCTGTAATAATTCTCTGCTGAAAAAATGATAAAATAGGTATGTACTGTTAAGGAGAGAATAATGCCCGTAAGAAAATTACAATCCTATGAGGTAGACTATCAAGAAGAATCAAACCATCAGATTCCTCGCTATCAAGATTATACACCTGAAGCGCAATCTGATGCCAATCTCAAGGAAATCCTATTTTTTGTTAATATCGCTGTTTTTTGTATCTGTATTGCTATCTTTAGTTTCATCTTTTTAGCATTAAAATTATCAACTGCTCTTGCCTTTGCCGCAGCAATCGGATCCAGCTTACTTGTCTTAAAAATTCAACGATCTATTATCAAACGAAAACGTAGAAGATAAATCCAAAATATCGCCCCGTCTGGAGCGATATTTTTATTTTTTCTTTTTAGATGGTGTCTGAATGGCAATCTTCACTTCAAAGATTGTTCCTTTTGGTTTATTATCTTTAACAGTAATGGTTCCTTTTAAGGCATCTACAATCTGCTTAGCCAGTGATAATCCTAAACCAAAACCTCCTTTTTGACGAGTTCTAGCCTTGTCCACTCGATAAAAACGGTCAAAAATTTTCTTCTTATCTTCTGCTGAAATACCGACTCCGTTATCAGAAACTAGCAAATACAGATTACGATCAGTCGCTGAAATCATAAAATCAATTTCACCATCCTCCTCAGTATATTTGATAGCATTATCAAACAGGATGGTCATCAATTGTTTCAAAAGAAGCTGATCTGTGACAATCGTTCGATGGATGCGATTTTCAAAACGGAAGACACGGTCATTTTCCGAGGCAATCATCTCATAGTTTGTGAAAGTCGTATTGAAAAAACTGGTTGGAACTTCTGCAAGTTCTGGCTTAATCCCATCATCTCTACGTGCTAAATTCAACAAGTTTGTCGTCAAAAACCGCATATTTCGGACTTCTTCCAAACTAGATGCAATACTTTCGCTCACATCCATAATGGTAGCTTCTGGCTTACGGAAAAGGGTCTCTAAACGATTTTGCAGAACTGCAAGTGGGGTTCGTAACTCATGACTGGCATTTTCCACAAAGGACTGCTGCTTCTGCATGCTCTCAAGCAGGGGCCGAACACTGACCCTAGCTAGATAGAGACTGGCAAGCAAAGACAGAATCCAGAAACTTACCATCACAACCACAATCAATCGCTCATGCTTTTGACTAGCTTGCTCCAACTGACTGGTATTAATCAAGACAGCCGCATACTTGATATTGGTTGAAACCGAACTGATATTCGTTTCCATCAAAATCATGCGATAAATTTCTTCCTGTCCATAGCTATTAAAAACCTGAATCTGATAGATATGGCCTAGTTCTTTCTTCTCTAACTTGATCTTATCCAAGCCCAAAAATCGGTTCCCAGAGAGAAGCTGGGTAAAATTCTTATCAAAAAGAATAACCTCTGTATTTGAACTGACATTGGGTTTTATCTCAGTCTTGCTAGTATCTGTAGCGGCATTCTCTAAATCTTTAATCTCTTCTGTTGCCCTATTTACCGCAAGCTGAATAACTGCCTGAGGATTCTTACTCAAGCCATGGAGTGTATCATCCACCGAAGTATAGAGACTCGAATGCATAACCTGCAAAATAATCAGAGTCATGGTAGAGAAAATCAGGGTAAAGACACCAAAGTTGCGGATAAAATAACTAAAGTCATCCGCATACCATGTTTTTTTTAGTTTACTGAACATCTTTTAAAATATACCCAACACTGCGCAAGGTTTGCAAATTCTCTGCAAAAGTGGTTCCTTTTAATTTCTTACGGACTTTTGAAACATAGACTTCGACAACTGAAATCGTTGTATCACTATCAAATCCCCATAGACGATCAAAAATCTGAGTCTTCGGTAAAATAACATTTTGATTTTGCAGGAAATAAACTAATAAATCAAACTCTTTCCCCAGCAATTCGACAGGAGTATCTTCAACTTTAACGGTATTTGTTGACAAATTAACTACAATATTTCCATAGGTCAAGGTGTTTTCATTAAATTTACCTGAACGTTTGAGAAGGGCTTGAATCCGCATTTTGAGTTCTTCTAGGTAGAAAGGTTTGGTCAGATAGTCATCCGCTCCCAGTTCAAATCCATGTCCCTTGTCATCCAAACTTTCCTTGGCAGTCATGATCAGAACTGGTGTCGTAATTCCCTTTTCACGCAATTCTTTCAAGACTTGGAAACCATTTTTTTCTGGCAACATCAAATCGAGCAAAATCAAATCATAGACGCCACTTTCAGCTTCGTAGAGACCTTCTTCTCCATCAAAGACTTGCATGACATCCGCAAAATCGTCTAAAAAGTCAAATACTGAATTTGACAGGCCTAGGTCATCCTCAACCAATAAGATTTTTATCATGAGAAACTCCTCCTTATTAAAACCATTATACCAAATTTGCCTTAAAAAAACTCAACTCTCTGCATTTTATACTCAATGAAAATCAAAGAGCAAACTAGGAAGCTAGCCGCAAGCTGTACTTGAGTACGGTAAGGCGACGCTGACGTGGTTTGAATTTGATTTTCGAAGAGTATTACATGAGATAGCTGAGTTTTCTTTTATTTAGGCTTAATTATTTAGTTCCATATTGAAGAACGACTGCTTCCACTGCAACTTTTTCACGGTTAATCAAGTCAACACGCGCTGCAATTTCCTTAATTCCCATACCGATGTTACGGCTAAGAGCAAGGTCAAAAAGTTGTGGTTCAAAGAATTCCTTGTACTCTGCCAAGCGTTGCTGAGTCTTAAATACATGGGCAGGAAGAATAACAAAGCTATCAAAGCTCATATCTCCTCCAAGAGCTGCCTTAATCCAATCCCAGTTTTCACGCGCCCAAGACCAAGCTGTTTCCTGAGTTGCTTGATGAGATAGAAAATGATTATACCAAGCTGACAAGTCTTGTGGTTTGACCACAAATTTATCCTTCCAAGAAGCAATTAAGGTTTGGATATTGTCCGCATCTGTACTGTAGGCAAGAGCCGCTGCCAACTGACGTTTAAAGACAGCATCTGTTGCGTGAGTATAAGTATCTAGATAAAGTGCTAACAAGTCTTTGGTCTCATGATGTTTCATCTCATTGATCAGAACTTGTGAGCGAATAGCTGCTGGAAGTCCTGCAAGATTCTCCTTGTGAGCCGCGAAGATTTGGCTAGCGACCTGACTAGCTTCTGTATCATTTGAGCGAATCATCATAGAAACAGCCAGTTGACGAACCAATTCATCCTCATCTGATTCGCCATCTTTAGCTTCAAAACCAAGACGGTCATAGTTATGACGAGCCAATTTAGCAACCAGACTGTTAAAGGCTTTCTCAGCTTCTGTACCTTCATCGATAAAGCGCTCAAGGGCAGAAATAACTTGAGAAACAGCTGAAACGACAAGGTATGATTCTTCCTTAGCAAGTTTATCAAGGACAGGAAGCAAGTCTGCATAAGAAATGTGACCCGCTTCAGCAAGCAGACGACGTTCTTGAACGATTTGCAGTTTGCTTGTGTTATCAAGCTTAACTAAGTCAGCAAGAACTGCATCCAACAAGTCTCCTTGATAGTCGGTAATGTAGTGAGCTGTATTTTCAGTATTGAAACGAAGAGCTCCTTCATTTTCAGCAAGAAGAACTGCGTAGCCAGGGATTTTGATACTTTCAGTTTCAAGTGTATCAGGCAAGCCTTTCCAGTTGCTATTCAGTGGCACAACCCATAGACGGTTCTTGTCTTCGTGCTCACCGATGAAGAATTGTTTTTGTGAAATCTTCAAGACATCATTTTCAACTTTGACAGTGAGAACTGGATAACCAGGTTGCTCCAACCAAGAATCCATAAAGGCTGCAACATCACGACCTGATGCTTGACCAAGGGCATTCCAAAGGTCACGACCAATGGTATTTCCATATTGATGTTTTTCAAAGTAGGCATTCAAACCTTTAGCAAAATCAGCATCTCCGAGCCAACGACGAAGCATGTGCATGAGGCGACTTCCTTTGGCATAGACGATAGCTCCGTCAAAGAGGGTATTGATTTCATCTGGGTGTTTAACTTCGACGTGAACAGACTGAACGCCATCAGTAGCGTCACGTTTCAAGGCAGACGGAACACCACCTGTTTGAAAATCTTCAAAGATATTCCAGCTTGGTTCAATAGCATCCACACAGACGTACTCCATCATGTTAGCAAAGCTTTCATTGAGCCAAAGGTCATCCCACCATTTCATCGTTACCAGATTACCAAACCATTGGTGAGCCAATTCATGTGCCACAACAAGGGCAACTTGTTGACGGCTGGCAAAGGTAGAGTTCTCATCCACAACCAAGTAAACTTCACGGTAGGTCACAAGACCCCAGTTTTCCATGGCACCTGATGAAAAATCAGGAAGAGCGATGTGGAGAGATTGTGGAATTGGGTATTTCACTCCGTAATAATCTTCGTAAAACTCAATGGAACGAACAGCGATATCTAGTGAGAAATCAAGGTTAGATAATGGGTGAGCTTTGGTTGAGTAAACACCTACAAGGGTACCGTTTTTAGTTTTAGCCGTCACACCTTGCAAATCACCCGCAACAAAGGCTAACAAGTAAGAAGACATGCGAGGTGTTGTCTCAAACTTCCAGATACCTGTTTCCTTACGGTTTTCAACATCGATTTCTGGCATGTTAGACAAGGCCAATTCACCTTCTGCTTGGTCAAAACGTAGAGAGAGGTCAAAAGTTGCTTTGGCTTCTGGCTCATCCACACATGGGAAGGCTTCGCGCGCAAAATGGCTCTCGAACTGAGTAGACAAAACTTCCTTCTTCACTCCATCAACTGTGTAGTAAGATGGGTAAATCCCTGTCATGTTGTCTGTAATTTTTCCTAAAAAAGCGATAACCACTTCAACTTGACCAGCCTCAGCTAATTCAATATGAAGGGCTTCATTGTCATGGTCAACCGTAAATGGGCGAGTTTCCCCTGCAACTTCTACAGAGGCGATTTCCAAGTCTTTTTGGTGGAGGGAAATACGGTCACTCTGTGCTTGACCAGTGATGGTCACCTTCCCAGAAAAGGTCTTGGTCTCACGACTCAAGTCTAAAAATAAATCATAGTGTTCAGGAACAAATTGCTTAATAAAATGTTCAACTGCTTGCATAGTTTTCTCCTATTCTAAGTTTAAGAGCTAGAGCTCTTCTTCAAACAAACTTATTATATCATGTTTTGCTTGAGAAAAAAGGATTGGACGGCGATTTCCAAAACTTTCTTCCTTCTAACGATTTACAAGGGGTAGACCTTGCGAAATTCTTCCAAAACAACCTTGCTATCAGGGGTAAAAGTCAACCCCGCTTCCTCCAGCCACTCTGTGAAAAACTCCTCATGAACCTGATGCCAATAGGCAAGTGATTTATCTCCCTCACCTTCCTTGTAGGCATGATCAGCAGAAACTTGATTGAAGGGCTGGACAGAAACCTTTGTAATTTCAACAATACAGACAGCCTGATTTTGACTATCTAAAATGACATCAAAAGTTCCTTCTTGAGGAAGAGACTCGGCTTCTAGTGCATAGAGGTCGTAGGCTGATGCTGTTGCTGTTTTTTCGCCTTTTAAAACCAAATCCGCTAAAAGGTCAGGTTCCTCTCCAAAAGCCCAAGCATCGATTTCATCTCCGATAGCGGGATTAATTTGCTTGTAGACATTGCACATTTCTTGAGGTGTCATGGGTTGCTCCTTTGTAATTTTTTACTTTCTTCTTTTATGTGTTTGAGATGGTCTGGATACTCAATTTCTAAATCAAAAATCTCTAGAATAGAACTGTAGTGAATTATGCACTTGATACCCAACTGATTCATTTTTTGTATGAAAGAATCAGTTAGATAGCCTGCTACAGCAAAGTCAATCTTTTTCATCCTTGCTTTATCCTGCATATCTCTTAGCATATCTAACATTATTGGACTTTCCATATCATGCCATTGACTGTTTCTCACAGTCGCAAAAACAAAAGAAGTCAAATCATTCATTCCAACTACAATCTTTGAAATGCCCGTTTCCAGTATCCTATTCAAGTCAAAATACGCTGACGGTAATTCAATCATCGTGCCAACTTTCCCAGTAAAACCCTGCTGACGCAATACTGTAATAGCTTGTTTTAATTGGTCGGCATCATTGACAAAAGGAAAGATAACAGACAGATTGGGATTGGTTTGATAAACTTCTGTAACGACATGTACCTCAGCCTGAAATTCATCCAAACACGCAAGTAAACGCCTAGTTCCTCTATAGCCAAACAAGGGATGATTTTCATCAAAATACTCTTTAGTCCCCTTTAGACAATTAGCTTCTGTATTCGTTAATTCTGAAAAACGATACCATACCTCTTCATCTGAGTACAAGGAACAAATAGTATCTAGATAATCTTTTACAAATTGCTGACAACTTGGTAATAGGATGTTTTGGTTAAGCTCCCTCAACAAGTATTCCCCACGAATCATGCCAACATGATGAAATAGTTGTGGGTAAACTTTTTCATCAAGTTTTTCGCCACTAAGGGCTAGTTGGTTTCTCATCATTCACCTTCCAATTCATGTAAGAGGTCTTGTCCAATTCTGGAAATCCTAATAATTCAGACTTAACCTTCAAGACTAATGACGATGCATTTTCTTCTGTAATCTCTTGAATATCCAGCCAAATATATCCAAGTGAATCATTCGCACCATCAGACACAGCTTCCGAAATCGTAACTTGAGGTGCACTCTCATTCATTTCAACATCATACAAGGCCATGACATGGTGAACCATAAAGTTTTTTAACTCTTCCCTGACGAAAACATCGTAGATTCGAGGATTAGAGTAGTTTCTAACAGTAAATCCCGTCTCTTCCATAACTTCTCTAGTCAGCGTTTCCGTCAGTCCTTCACCTACTTCCTGGCTACCACCGGGTAGATCATACCGATGTTGATAAGGACCTCTCGTTTTTTCAATGCAGAGTAACTTCCCATTTTCAAAGCAAACAGCGTAGACTCCAAAGTGTCTTTTGATTTCCATCAGATTCTCCTACTTCAAAGACCAGCCACCGTCTATTGTCAATATTTGTCCTTGCATGGCACTCGCTTTCCCACTTGCTAAGAAAAGGCTGATTTCTGCTATTTCCTCTGGCTCAATCCAGCGTTTGATTGGCGTTTCACTAGCCACCCAGTCCGCTAAACCATCTGCTTCAAAGTCGGCAGCGGTCATACCCGTCTTGACTGCTCCTGGAGCAATTCCAAAGATCTGAATCTCAGCTTCAGCATAGTCTAGAGCCAACTGCTTGGTAAATCCAGCCAAAGCATGCTTAGATGAAGTATAGGCGTGACCACCACCTCCTGCTAGATTTGAAGCAATGGAACACATATTGATAATGGTTCCTTTTTTATTCTCCAGCATTTGTGTCAAATAATAGCGAGTCAACTCAACAGGAGTCAGGTAGTTGATTTCAAAAATCTCTTGAATTTCCTGCGCTGTTTGTTCCAACAGTGGTTTGTAAGCATCCAAAACTCCAGCAGTATTGCACAAAACATCCACCTGAGGACACCAGTCAAAAATTGGCTCCAAGTCCAAGGTCAAATCTCTCTGTAAAAAGTGAAAATCACCCTCTAAGAGTGGATTTTCACCTTGGTCAACTCCGTAAACTTGATAGCTATTCTCTAAAAAGAGGCGAGCTTGAGCCAGACCGATCCCTGAACTCACTCCTGTAATCAATACACGTTTAGTCATGCACTTCTACCCAATCCGTCGCCAAAACATCACAAGGTGTCGGACTCCACATGGAAAAACCTTCTCCTTCTCCAGACACGTTGATTAGGAAATAAGGTGTCACTTCAAGTGCAACCCCGTTTTGTTCAATGGTGTCAAAAAGTTGGACGTAATTTTCAGCTCCTCCCCAGCCAGTACGAACATATTTTTTCTTAGCCTTTAATCCAGGCAGCATTTCTTCAAATGTCATGGTTTTCTCCTTTTATATCGATAAATCTTCACTTCATTATAACAAAAAACCGCTTTAAAACGGTTTTTTGACTGTGATTTATTTACATCTGCTTCTACTTACGGCAAATTATTCCCTGCAGCAAGATAAATTTCATACCATTCTTTTCTTGTTAAGCTAAAGTTTGTCGCTTGGCTAGCTTCTATCAAATGCTTAGGATTTGTTGTACCTACGATTGCCTGCATTTTTGCTGGATAACGCAATATCCAAGAAATGGCAATAGTTGAAGAGGTTACTCCATATTTAATAGCTAAACGATCAAGTACTTGATTTAAAACTTGAAATTTCTCATTTCCAACAAAATTCCCTTTAAAATACCCGAATTGTAAGACAGACCATGCTTGAATGACCACATCGTGTAATTTGCAATATTCAAAAATGCTGCCATCTCGCATAGCTGCTTGACTATCTTCCATATTAACATGAAAACCTGATTCGAATCCTGGAGTAAAAGCCGCACTCAATTGTAGCTGATTAACAGCTAACGGCTGCTTGACATCTTTTTTAAGTAACTCCATCATCATAGGATTTTGATTAGAAACTCCAAAATCTCGAACCTTACCTTGTTTATAAAGGAGATCAAAGGCTTCTGCTACTTGGTCAGATTCCATCAAAGCATCTGGTCGATGAAGAAGCAAACTATCTAGATGATCAATCTTCAATCTTTGCAAAATTCCGTCTACTGATTTTATGATATAGTCCTTAGAAAAATCAAAATAGGTAAATTCTTCAATGCGAATGCCACATTTGGACTGAATCCACATCTTTTCTCTTAAATCTGGACGATTTTTTAGGACAAGACCTAACAGTTCTTCACAACGACCACGACCATATATATCAGCCAAGTCAAAGGCATTGATTCCAACAGACAGTGCTGTTTCTACAAGCTCTTCGACTTCTTTTGCAGACTTATCTTTTATTCTCATCATTCCGAGAACAATTTCTGATAATTCTTTGTCATCTTGACCAAGAGTTATATATCTCATCAAATTTTCTCCTTTAATTTCTAACATTCTTCCCTTCATTATAACAAAAAACCGCTTTAAAACGGTTTTTTGACTATATTTCACTCCATTTTATCTTCTTAAACCCACGGAACAAGAGAAAGATTCCAATAAAGAGGACTGCTAAAGGAATAACTTTTGTAAGGAAAAAATTTGAAATGCCCATCCACTCATAATAACGGAGCAGAGAACCTACGACAAGATGGGCAACAATCATACTGACAAATGGACGAAAGACCGCTTCTTTCCAATTCCAAATACTGATGACTAGAGAAAGCGTAAAGACAGACAAACTATCCCAGGGAGCCGGAAGATAAAAGGCTCCTTCTTGTATGAAGTTTGCCATTCCTACATATCCTAGAACGACTAGCAGAACAAGACTTCCAACGACAACATAGGTGCCAATTTTCATTTTAGGAGAATCTTGGACTAAGCTTTTTCGTAAAATTGTAGCCACAAGCCCAAATCCGACTAGAAAAAGAAGAAGTTGTCCCAAAAAGGTGAGCAAATTGACTGTTAAGAGAGGACCTTTAGAAAAATCGCCTAGTAGTTGATAGTAGCGTAATACCGCTAGGACAAGAAGTGGCGTCAAAAGGGACTCTTTGATAGAACTGCGTGGTGCTTCCTTGAGAATCTCTTTCATTATTTTTTTAGGATTCTTACCTAGATAATCCTCTGCACTCATGCCATCTCGTTCTGCTTCTGAGAAATCTAACATAATCAAATAAATCTGCTCTCTGAGATAGTCCTCATCATAGAGAAATCCAGCAAGATTAAAACTATCCCACAGTTCCTCAAAATACTGCTGATTCTCCTCAGAAAACTCATGTAGCAAAGCGCTTGTTTCTTCATAATACTTCATTTTCTTCATGGTTTAACCCCCATTCTTAACCCCTTCTACTTTTTGACTCAAATCGTCCCATTGTTGCCAAAAGACTGAGACACGCTCTTCTCCTTCTTTAGTTAACGAAAAATACTTCCGATCTGGACCATCTGGCGACGGGCGCATGTCGCCTCTTATCCATTGATTTTTTTCTAACTTTTGCAACAAAGGATAAATAGTTCCTGGAACGATAGTGTCAAATCCAGCCTCTCGCAAAGTCTGAACCAACTCATAGCCATATCGCTCTTTTTGACCAATCATATCCAAGACACAACCTTCAAGAACACCTTTTAATAGTTGAGTTTCCTTCATTCCTTCCCCCTTCTAATCTATTTTGTAATACCTACTAGTAGCTTCACCTATAGTATAGCACTTTCACACTAGTTTGTAAAGCATAATAGCTAATGCTCTTCGAAAATCTCTTCAAACCACATCAGCATCGCCTTACCGTAGATATGTAACTGACTTCGTCAGTCTTATCTACTACCTCAAAGCAGTGCTTTGAGCAATCTGCGGCTAGCTTCCTAGTTTGCTCTTTGATTTTCATTAAGTGTAAAGAAAAAAACAGAACTAGCATGAACTAGTCCTGTCTATTTTTACCCAATCACACTTCCGTTTGGTACAGCTGGATCAACTGTGAGAAGGGTTAATTGACCATCATGTTCAGCTGAGAGAATCATCCCTTGGCTGACATATTTTTTCATCATTTTACGTGGTTTGAGGTTGGCAACAATTTGGACCTTCTTGCCGACCAATTCTTGTTCATTTGGATAGTATTTGGCAATTCCTGAAAGGATTTGACGATCTTCTCCATCACCAGCATCCAAGCGGAATTGAAGTAACTTGTCAGAACCTTCCACTTTTGAAACTTCTTTGACTTCTGCAACACGAATTTCAACCTTGTCAAAGTCTTCAAACTTGATTTCTTCTTTGTTAAGTTTGAGTTCGACTTCGTCTGGATTCCATTCTTTTTCCACGGCTGGTTTGTTGCCTTCCATTTGTTCCTTGATATAGGTGATTTCTTCTTCCATATCCAGACGTGGGAAGATTGGTGTTCCCTTAGAAACTACAGTTACACCTGCAGGAAAGTCTGCTAGATTTAAGTTTTCAAGGCTAGAAACTTCTGCTAGGCCAAGTTGATTCAAAACTGCACGACTGGTTTCCATCATAAATGGCTCAATCAAGTGAGCGACGACACGAAGGCTAGCTGCCAAGTGACTCATGACACTTGCCAATTTATTGCGGAGTGCTTCATCTTTTGCCAAGACCCATGGAGCTGTCTCGTCTATGTATTTGTTAGTACGAGAGATAAGAGTCCAGACTGCTTCAAGCGCACGTGGATAGTCAACTGCTTCCATGTGTGTATGGTAATCAGCGATTGATTGTTCTGCGACCTGAGCAAGAGCATTGTCAAATTCAGTCACGCCTTCTACATAGGCAGGTACTTGACCATCAAAGTACTTGTTAATCATTGAGACCGTACGGTTGAGGAGGTTACCAAGGTCATTTGCCAGTTCATAGTTGATACGGCCTACATAGTCCTCAGGAGTGAAGGTTCCGTCTGAACCAACTGGAAGACTACGCATGAGGTAGTAACGAAGTGGATCTAGTCCATAACGCTCTACCAACATTTCAGGGTAAACGACATTCCCTTTAGACTTAGACATCTTACCGTCTTTCATGACGAACCAACCGTGAGCAATCAAACGATCTGGCAATTTGATATCTAACATCATAAGAAGGATTGGCCAGTAGATTGAGTGGAATCGAAGGATGTCTTTTCCTACCATGTGGAAGACTGTTCCATTCCAGAATTTGTCAAAGTTACCATGTTCATCTTGACCGTATCCAAGAGCTGTCGCATAGTTCAGCAGGGCATCAATCCAAACGTAGACAACGTGTTTAGGATTGGATGGGACAGGCACTCCCCATGTAAAGGTTGTACGAGATACCGCCAAGTCTTCTAAACCTGGCTCGATGAAGTTGCGAAGCATTTCATTCAGACGACCATCTGGAGTGATAAATTCAGGATGGGACTTGAAAAATTCGACCAAACGATCTTGGTATTTGCTGAGGCGAAGGAAATAAGACTCTTCAGAAACCCATTCCACTTCGTGACCTGATGGAGCGATACCACCAGTCACATTCCCAGCTTCGTCACGGAAAACTTCTGCAAGTTGACTTTCTGTAAAGAATTCCTCATCTGATACTGAGTACCAGCCAGAATATTCACCCAAGTAGATGTCATCTTGAGCCAGCAAGCGTTCAAATACTTGAGCCACTACTTTTTCATGGTAATCATCCGTTGTACGGATAAATTTATCGTATGATATATCTAGTAATTGCCAGAGTTCTTTGACTCCAACTACCATCCCATCAACATAGGCTTGAGGTGTGATACCAGCTTCTTCTGCTTTTTGCTGGATTTTCTGACCATGTTCATCAAGACCTGTCAGATAAAAGACATCGTAACCCATGAGACGTTTGTAACGAGCTAGGACATCACAAGCGATGGTTGTGTAGGCAGAACCGATATGAAGTTTTCCAGATGGATAGTAAATCGGCGTTGTAATATAAAAATTCTTTTCAGACATAATTTTTCCTTTCCAGGCAAATGAAACCTGTTTTTCTAACACTTCATTATATCACATTTTTATGAATTTTCGATAGAGAAATCCATACAAAAACAAGATAGACGAGTGTCCATCTTGTTGATCTTATTCATAACGAAGTGCTTCAATTGGATCAAGTTTCGATGCCTTGTTGGCTGGCAAGACTCCAAAAACGATACCCACACTAGCCGAAACTGCAAGACTAAATAGGGCAACTGGAATTGATACTCCAACTTCTATACCCGCAATCAAACCTTGTAGTAACAAACCTGCTAAGGCAGTTAAACCACTTGCAATTGTCAAACCAATTAATCCACCTAACAAGGTCAAAATCATGGATTCAATCAAAAACTGGATTAAAATATTGGCACGAGTTGCACCCAAAGCCTTACGGAGACCAATCTCACGGGTACGCTCTGTAACAGAAACCAGCATAATGTTCATAACACCAGTTCCTCCAACAAAGAGAGAAATTCCTGCAATGGCACTAATAACCGTCGTCATAAAACTAAACGATTGTTGAACTTCTGCAAATGCAGCTGACTCATCTGCCACTTGATATTCTCCCTGTTGCAAGCCAGCAAGCTCTGTCATTTTTCGTGCTAATTCTGGACCCAGAGTTTGAGTCAAGCTTGTGTCATTCACTCGAAAGACAATATTAGCTATTTCATCTACATTAAAATTCGCAGCAAGGGAGATATTTGTGGTAATAGGTAAGCCACCAAAACCATATATTTTTGAATTTTTAGATTCTGGGCTAGTATAAACACCAATGACTCGATAACTAAAACCATTGACTTCTACAACCTTGTTAATAGCCTCTTGAGGAGATCCAAATAGACTAATGGATAATTCTTCATCAAGCAAAATGACACTTGCAAATTCTTTGAAATCTTGTTCTCTCAGGCTACGACCTGCAAGAATTTCATTGTTAACAGCCTCCATATAAGTTCTGTTTCCACCTGTCAAATTGGCATTTTCAACCTTTTTATCTTTATAAGTCAAGATGGCGTTCGTTGAGTTGGTTAAATAGTAATTATCCACTCCCTTGAGTTTGGCTGCCTCCTTGACCCAAGCTTCTTGCGGTTTTGGTGGTTCAACATGAACTTCCTCTTCTTTTCCAGAAACCGTAAAAGCTGATTGTTTCTGAGTAAAAGACCCATCTTTACTTTTTTTAGAAGAGAAAAAGACACTGATATTCTTCTGAGATCTGGTCATGTTTTTATTGAGATATCGAGACATGGAATCACCCAGAGCCATAATCACAACAACCGATGAAACACCGATGATAATCCCAATCATGGTAAGCAAAGAACGCATCTTATGAGCCATGATAGATGAAAAGGCAAATTTCAGATTCTGCATCTTAGTTTTCCTCCTTTTCTAACTGAGCACTATCAGACGAAATAACTCCATCTCGAATGACAATCTGACGTTTGGCATAAGCAGCTATTTCAGGCTCATGCGTTACCATGATAATAGTTTTTCCTTCTTTGTTCAAGTCAACCAATAGTTGCATAATTTGGTTCCCTGTTTTGGTATCCAAGGCTCCTGTCGGTTCGTCTGCTAGGATAATAGAAGGATTGTTTACCAAGGCACGCGCAATAGCCACACGTTGCTTTTGACCTCCAGATAATTCCGAAGGTAAATGGTGACTACGTTCGGTCAATTCAACCTTATCCAAATATTCCTCGGCTAACTTGCGACGTTTTGAAGCCGAAACTCCCGCGTAAATCAAGGGCAATTCTACATTTTGCAGAGCATTGAGTTTTGATAGAAGGAAGAACTGCTGAAAGACAAAACCGATTTGTTGGTTGCGGACCTTGGCTAGTTGTTTTTCACCCAGTCCAGCTACCTCTTGGCCTTCAAGATAATATTCTCCACTGCTTGGTGTATCCAACATGCCAATCGTATTCATGAGAGTAGACTTACCAGACCCAGATGGTCCCATGATGGCAACAAACTCACCCTCATTCACTTCTAGGTTGATATTTTTGAGAACCTGCAGTTCTTGGTCACCATTACGGTAACTTCTGCAGATATTTTTTAGACTAATTAGTTGCTTCATCAGCCTTCACCTCTTTTCCTTCCTCTAGAGAAGACGTTGGGTTACTGATGACCTTGACTCCATTTGTCAGACCTGAAGTGATTTCTTGGTTGTCTGCATCAGCATTGCCCAAACCAACTTCCACTTTCTTGGCCTTTTTCTGCTCGTCAAGCACCCAGACATAGTTCTTATCATTTTCAGTCACAATACTTGTTAGAGGAACCAAAATGGCTTTACTCTTATTCTTGACCTCAACACTTACTGAGAATCCTTGTTTCAAATCACCGATTTCACTTGTAACATCAATGGTATATGGATATTTAGAACCAGAATTACCAGCAGCTGCGGTAGCTGTACTTGCTGCTTCGCCATTGTTTTTAGGGTAATCAGAGATATAGCTAATCTTACCAGTCCATCTCTTATCTTGATAAACTTTAGAAGTAAAGGTTACTTCTTGACCTACAGAGAGGTTGGCAAGGTTATATTCAGATAGTTCACCCTTAACTTGCAAGTTTTCATTGCTTACGACATGAACTACCACTTGGCTTGCTCCTGTTGGAGATTTGGAAACGTTACGATTGACTTCAACCACAGTTCCCTCTAGGGTACTGAGAACCGTCATTGCATCCAACTGACTTTGAGCCTTGCTTAATTGTGCCGCTGCATCTGCACGGGCATCACGGGCATCACCTAGTTGTGCATCAATAGAGGATACTGCATTTCCTGCGACTGGAGCTGGAGTTTGCCCTGCAGTTCCTTCGCCTCCTGCTGGTGTTGGCAACTGTGGAGCCGGAGCTGAAGCGGCTTCATTGCGTGCTTGGTTGAGCTCGTTGATATGACGATCTGCCTTCGCAACTGCTCGACTCGCTGAATCATAGGCCGCCTGTGCTTCTGAACTACTGTACTTGACTAAAGCCTGTCCTTCACTGACTTTATCACCCACAGAAACAAGGATTTCATCTAAATCACCCTTACTAGCATCAAAATAAACATATTGTTCATTTTTTGCTGTTACTGTCCCTGACAATAAAACAGAGGATGCCACGCTTCCTTCCTTGGCAACAACAAGATGAGTAGCCTCATCTTTTACAGCAGTCTGAGAAGGTTGTCTAAAGAGTAAAATGCCCCCAGCACCCAATACAACTACACTGGCAGCACCGATTGCTGCATACAATTGCCACTTTTTAGCTTTACCATTCTTTTTCATAATGAAACTCCTTTTTGATTTAAAGTTCTTAACAATATTATACAAAAATTATCAATTTGAAACAATAACATTTTAGAACGAAATAATGACATTTCAGGATTTAATTATTGTTCGGAATTTATTTTACAATCATTGTACTAGTTATATAATACACTTTATTTTCCTTTTTTGCAAGCCTTTTCTTTAATTTTTTTGAACGTAGCAGATTTTTGCAATCACATCAAAAAAAAGATAGAATATGACTATCAAAAAATGACACTCTACTATTTAAAAGAGTACAAAGGAGTTTTCAATGAGAGAATACGATATCATTGCTATCGGTGGAGGTAGCGGAGGAATTGCTACCATGAACCGTGCTGGTGAACACGGAGCCAAAGCGGCCGTTATTGAGGAAAAGAAATTAGGTGGAACCTGTGTCAATGTCGGTTGTGTTCCTAAAAAAATCATGTGGTACGGAGCACAAATCGCTGAGACTTTCCATCAATTTGGAGAAGACTATGGCTTTAAGACTACTGATCTTAACTTTGACTTTGCAACCCTACGTCGCAATCGTGAAGCCTACATTGATCGCGCTCGTTCTTCTTATGATGGCAGTTTTAAACGCAACGGTGTAGACTTGATTGAAGGTCATGCTGAATTTGTAGATTCTCATACTGTCAGCGTAAATGGTGAACTGATTCGTGCTAAACATATCGTGATTGCTACTGGTGCCCATCCAAGTATTCCAAATATTCCTGGTGCTGAACTAGGTGGCTCTTCTGATGATGTATTTGCCTGGGAAGAATTGCCAGAGTCAGTTGCTATTCTAGGCGCTGGTTATATTGCCGTTGAATTGGCTGGCGTACTCCATACTTTTGGTGTCAAGACAGACCTCTTTGTTCGTCGCGATCGTCCTTTACGTGGTTTTGATTCTTACATCGTTGAAGGTTTGGTTAAGGAAATGGAAAGAACAAACTTACCACTTCATACTCACAAAGTCCCTGTCAAGTTAGAAAAAACTACTGATGGCATTACCATTCATTTCGAAGATGGTACTAGTCACACAGCTAGCCAAGTTATCTGGGCTACAGGTCGCCGTCCAAACGTTAAGGGCTTGCAACTTGAAAAAGCTGGCGTGACTCTAAACGAACGTGGCTTTATCCAAGTGGATGAATACCAAAATACTGTTGTTGAAGGAATCTACGCTCTAGGTGATGTAACGGGCGAGAAAGAACTGACTCCAGTTGCAATCAAGGCCGGACGTACCCTATCTGAACGTCTCTTTAACGGAAAAACAACTGCTAAAATGGATTACTCAACTATTCCAACAGTTGTCTTTTCACACCCTGCTATCGGAACTGTTGGATTGACCGAAGAGCAAGCTATTAAAGAATACGGTCAAGACCAAATCAAGGTTTACAAATCAAGCTTTACTTCTATGTACTCTGCTTGCACTTGCAACCGTCAAGAAACACGTTTCAAATTGATAACAGCTGGTTCTGAAGAAAAAGTTGTCGGACTTCATGGAATTGGCTATGGTGTTGATGAAATGATTCAAGGATTTGCTGTTGCTATCAAAATGGGAGCAACCAAGGCAGACTTTGATGCAACTGTGGCGATTCACCCAACTGCATCTGAAGAATTTGTAACCATGCGTTAATCGAAACAAAAGAAGCAGATACAATGTTGTCTACTTCTTTTTTAATGATTTTCGAATCAACAAAAAAATTATCCAACTTAACCAGTACGCAAAATCGGCTGTTACAGTTATTTGTTACCTTTGTTATAAAAACAGGTTGACAATAATATCAAATTAAGTATAATAGTTACTATACATCAGAAAAGAGGTTAACTATTTTGAAAAAAGCTCACGTTTATGCTATCCCTGCTATTGGGGCTGCTCTCATTGCTGTTTTAGCACAAATCAGTCTTCCAATTGGACCTGTTCCCTTCACTCTGCAGAACTTTGCAATCGGCTTGATTGCTACTGTCTTTAGACCGAGAGAGACTGTACTTTCTGTTGGACTTTATCTTCTTCTAGGTGCTATCGGTCTTCCTGTCTTTGCAGGAGGTGGAGCTGGATTTCATGCTTTGATTGGTCCTACTGCAGGATATCTTTGGTTTTATCTTGTTTATTCTGGACTGACATCTTCTCTAACTAACAGCGATAGTGGTTTTGTCAGAATTTTTCTAGCAAATCTCTTGGGAGATACACTTGTCTTTGTTGGTGGGATCATTGGATTGCATTTCCTAGCTGGAATGCCATTTGAAAAAGCTCTTGTTGTGGGGGTATTTCCCTTTATTATCCCAGATCTTGGTAAAATTATTGCTATTAGTATTATTAGCCGTCCATTACTTCAACGCCTTAAAAATCAAGCTTACTTTGCTAACTAAAAAAGGATACCGAGTTGTCATAACTCAATATCCTTTTCTTTCATTTTGAAAACCTAGTTGCTTTTAAAGGCATCCACCATTGTTTGAAATTCTTCATTGGAGAGAGTAATCCCTTTGCCCATTTTAGTATGATCTGGACTCCAAGCACGAATATCAAACTTTGCAGGGGCACCATTAAAGCTCACACGGTTGATTTCCTTGGTCCAACCTTTTTCGTTTTCAGAAAGAGTCAACAAGTGCTCTTCAATTTCAAATGTAAATTCTGCCATTTTCTTCTCCTTTTTTTACTTTCATTTGATTATTCGTAAAATCTTGTAGATTTTAGGAAAATTTTATATAATATTGATATAAAAGAAGGGAGGCCAATATGAGACATAAATTCCAGCAAGTTCTAGATAAAATACATGACTTTTTAAATGGACATGACCAACCTGACCAGACTGAAAGCAACTCCCTTACAGCCACTATTGAAGAGGCTATCCAGAAACAAACTGCTGTTCACCTTATCTTGTCTGAGACAAGCTTTACAGGTGACATCATCAAATACGATCAGCAACGCCAGCAAATTATCGTGAAAAATTTTGCCAAAAATGTGACCCGTATTATCCGCATAAGCGATATTCAACGCCTACGATTTGTCCCTTCAACCGTCCAAACAGCCCAAAAAAATAGATTTAAGAAAGAGTGAGATGTAGTTGTTTCATCCCACTCTTTTTTCTTAGCGAATTTGTTCAAAATGCAAATGAACCGCGATATGATCTCCATAACCACTTCTTTCCAAGTCACGTTGTAAACGATAGGAAATGTAGTGTTCTGCAATGGTAATGTAACCTGCACCCAGTAAACGATGTTCAACCATAGACTGAATCATGCTAATGGTAGCACGTTCCACCTTTGCTTCTTCCAAATCCAAAACCACTTTCTTAGTGACTTGTGCAAGGTTTTGACGCAAATCATCTGTCAATACATAGACAGTCTGGGCCGCCTTTAAGATGGCTTGGTAAATCTTATCTGGATTAAATTCAGCAATTTCTCCATCACGTTTGATTACTTGCATAGCTTTCTCCTTTATTCTTTGTTTTCTTTAATTTCTGACAGCATTTTTTCTTCTTCTGCTGTCAGTTGATAATGTTCAAGCAAATCTGGTCTGCGCTCGTAGGTTTTCTTCAAACTCTCATACAGGCGCCACTGACGAATCTTTTCATGGTGCCCACTCATGAGCACATCTGGCACAATCATGCCTCGATAATCATAGGGACGTGTGTACTGAGGGTATTCTAGAAGGCCTGAAGAAAAACTATCATCTTGATGGCTGGACTCCTTGCCAATCACTTCTGGAATCAGGCGAACCGTAGCATCAATCATAGTCATAGCCGCCAACTCTCCACCAGTCAGGACATAGTCGCCCAAAGAAATCTCATCCGTTACCAAGGTCTTAATGCGCTCATCATAACCCTCGTAGTGCCCACAGATAAAGATCAACTCTTCCTCTTGAGCCAAATCTTCAGCGTAAGCTTGATCGAACTGCTTTCCAGCAGGATCGAGGAGAATGACGCGCGGATTTTTCTTTTCAATAGCATCAAAGGCATCGAAAATGGGTTGGGCTCGGAGCAACATGCCCTGTCCGCCTCCATATGGCTCGTCGTCTACATGACGGGCCTTTTCAGCATTTTCTCGAAAATTATGATACTGGATATCCAAGAGCCCTTTTTCTCGAGCCTTTCCAACGATTGAGTGCTCCAGTGGAGAAAACATCTCTGGAAAAAGGGTTAAAATATCAATCTTCATCGTCTAACCCTTCTAAGATTTCCACATCGACCCGTTTATTTGGAATATCAACATTGAGAACCACTGGTGGGATATAAGGCAAGAGCAAGTCACGCTTGCCTTTCCGCTTGACCACCCAGACATCGTTGGCACCTGGTTGCAAGATTTCCTTGATGGTTCCAATCAAGTTATCACCCTCATAGACTTCCAAACCTATAATCTCGTGATAGTAGAATTCACCATCATCTAAATCGTTTAAATCTTCCTCAGCGACCTTGAGACTATATCCCTTATACTTTTCGATAGCGTTGATATGGTACATATCTTTGAATTTAATAATGTCAAAGTTCTTCTGTTTACGGTGGCTAGCGATGGTCACTGTTTGGACAAACTGATCTTTTTCATCAAACAAGGCCAGCTCAGCCCCTTTTTTAAACCGTTCTTCTGCAAAATCCGTCACAGACAAGACTCGCATCTCACCCTGCAACCCCTGCGTATTGACGATTTTCCCAACATTAAAGTAGTTCATCTTGTCTCCTGTACTCTCCTTCTTTCCATCTTATTCTGACAATTCTCGAATACTAGTCGCAATTTTCTCTGATTCTGACCACTGTAAATAATGGTGATTCCCTCCTAAAATGAGTTTAGTATTGGAAGTCCAATATTCTGATTCTCTGTACTCTTTTTCTCTATAAGCCTGACAAAAAATAAATACAGGGACATGAGATTGTATTGATAAATTCTCAAAATCTTCCTCAGTAATCTCTCCAGATAACTGAAATCCTAGATCTTGATTTTCCAACTCTAAGCCTTTTTCTTGCATTAATTCCCAGATTTCTTGATTAGTTTCAGGGCTAAATGTGGCTTGAGTTAAGTTCTTAAAATAAAGTTCAGGACCACACTCCTCAATCAGCCTCATCTGCTCTTCCATTTCTGGATAAGGATTTTCTGAAAAATCAGCAAACATGACTTTTTTAGTTGTCGGTTCAATTGCTAGTAAAGCCTGACACTTAATTGGTTTCTTGAGTAATTTGCAAGCTAAAATTCCACTCAAACTATGTACACAAAGTATATATTCAGAAATCGCCAATTCTTCAAGTACTTCATAAACTGCATCTGCAAGATTATCCAGATTTTTTCCAGCTTGGTCATGAATCGGACTCCTACCTGTGTTCGGAAAATCAATAGTCAAATAACCAATTGTAGGAGGAAGTTTTTCAAGTATAAGTGAAAAATTTTCATAACTTGGTAGCAAACCTGCGCCACTTAAACAAACTAGCATTTTCTTTTGCTTTTGATAAGTAACAGAGAGACTACCAATTTCTGTAGATACTTCAATCCTCTTCATAAAGAAATCCACTCATTCTATATAATGAATTATTAAAAATCCTTATCCTTTATTTTATCACGTTCCAAGGATTTTCTCAAGTTGGAGGAAGAAGACATCAACTCTCCTTCCCCTTCAAAAATCCTTCCAAATCTCGTTCATGCTGATATTTGATAGCCGCCTTTTTGTCTTTTTCAAAAATGGTCTTGGTTAGATCTATGTCGTTGA